>NZ_JBVHLU010000091.1:0-43983 GCF_055558835.1 Embleya sp. NPDC025285 | reverse complement strand
GGTTATGCGGCGGCGAACGCGGCGTTGGACGCGCTCGCGGTGCGTCGGCGGGCGGCGGGTCTGCCGGCCACCTCGCTGGCCTGGGGCCTGTGGGCCCAGGCCGAGGGGATGACCGGCGAACTGGACGCCGCCGACCTGAGCCGGGTCACCCGCTCGGGCATGGTGCCGCTGACCCCGGAACTCGGACTGGCGCTGTTCGACGCGGCCGTGGCCACGGCGGAACCGTTGCTGGTACCGGTCGGGTTGGACTCGCGTGTACTTCGGGCCAGGGCGGCGGACGGGGGTCTGCCGCCGTTGTTGCGCGGCCTCTACCGCGCCCCGGCCAGGCGTTCCGCGCACGGCGAATCGGGCCCCGGCGGCGAGGGTTCGCTGCGGGACCGGCTGCTCGCGCTGCCCATCGGCGAGCGGGATCGCGCCGTACTGGACCTGGTTCGCACGCACGTCGCGGCGGTGCTCGGGCACTCCGGCGCCGACGCGGTCTATCCGGAACGGGCCTTCAAGGACCTCGGGTTCGACTCGCTGACCGCCGTCGAACTGCGGAACCGGGTCAACACGGCGACGGGACTGCGGCTTTCGGCGACGCTGGTCTTCGACCACCCCACCCCGGCCGCGCTGTTCGAACACGTACGCACCGAACTGCTGGGCACGGAGGCGGAGACCGTCGACGCGACGGCGCGGACCGGGTCGAGCGCTTCTCGCTCCACCGGTGTCGCCGTCGCCGACGACGAGCCGATCGCGATCATCGGGATGAGCTGCCGCTACCCGGGCGGGGTGGCCTCGCCCGAGGACCTGTGGCGACTGGTCGCCGAGGGCCGAGAGGGCATCACCGGCTTCCCGACGGACCGAGGCTGGGATCTGGACAACCTCTTCGACCCGGACCCCGACCGGCCCGGCCGGACCTACGCCACCGAGGGTGGATTCCTGCACGACGCGCTGGAGTTCGACCCGGAGTTCTTCGGCATATCGCCGCGCGAGGCGGCGGCGACCGACCCGCAGCAGCGGCTGCTCCTGGAGACCACCTGGGAGGCGTTCGAGCGGGCCGGCATCGATCCGCAGACCGTACGCGGCAGCCGGACCGGTGTGTTCGCCGGTGTGATGTACCACGACTACGCGGCCCGGCTGCGGGACATCCCCAGCGGCGTCGAGGGATACCTGGGCAACGGCAGTTCCGGCAGCGTCGCGTCCGGGCGGGTGGCCTACACGTTCGGCCTGGAAGGCCCCGCGATGACGGTGGACACCGCGTGCTCGTCCTCCCTGGTCGCCCTGCACCTGGCAGGACAGGCGCTGCGCCGGGGCGAGTGCACGCTGGCGCTGGCGGGCGGGGTCACGGTGATGGCCACGCCGGGTGTCTTCGTCGAGTTCAGTCGGCAGCGCGGGTTGTCGGCGGACGGCAGGTGCAAGGCGTTCGCGGCGACCGCGGACGGGACCGGTTGGTCCGAGGGCGCGGGCATGCTGCTCCTGGAGCGGCTCTCCGACGCGCGCCGCAACGGCCACCGGGTGCTCGCGATCGTGCGCGGTACGGCGGTGAACCAGGACGGCGCCAGCAACGGCCTCAACGCGCCGAGCGGGCCGTCGCAGCAGCGGGTCATTCAGGCCGCGTTGGCCGGCGCCGGGTTGTCCACGGCGGAGATCGACGCGGTGGAGGCGCACGGTACGGGCACCTCGCTGGGCGACCCGATCGAGGCCCAGGCGCTGCTGGCCACCTACGGCCAGGGGCGGCCGGAGGATCGGCCGTTGTGGCTGGGCTCGTTGAAGTCGAACATCGGCCACACGCAGGCCGCCGCCGGGGTGGGTGGCGTGATCAAGATGGTCGAGGCGATGCGGCACGGCGTCCTGCCCAAGTCGTTGCACATCGCCGAGCCGTCGCCGCATGTGGACTGGGCGTCGGGCGCGGTGTCGCTGCTGACCGAGCCGGTGGAGTGGCCGAGGACGGGCGCTCCCCGGCGAGCGGGCGTCTCCGCCTTCGGGGTCAGCGGTACCAACGCGCACGTGATCCTGGAGCAGCCGGAGCCGGCCGAGCCGGTCGTCGACGAACGCCCTTCGGGCGTCACACCGTTGCCGGTGCTGCTGTCGGCCCGCAGTGAAACGGCCCTGCGGGCCCAGGCGGGGCGGCTCGGTGCGCATCTGGCCGAGCACCCGGAGATCGAGCCAGCGGATGTGGCGTTCTCGCTGGCCGAGGGCCGGGCGGCGTTCGAGTTCCGCGCGGTGCTGGCGGCCTCGGACCGGGCCACGCTGCTGGCCGGCGTGGACGACCTGGCCCACGGGCGTACGCCACGGGGCGCGGCGATCGGGACGGCCGGCGGTTCGACCCGAGGACTCGCGTTCGTGTTCGCGGGGCAAGGTGGTCAGCGGGTCGGGATGGGGCGTGGGCTGTACGACGCCTTCCCGGTGTTCGCGGCGGCGTTCGACGAGGTGTGCGATCGGCTCGAAGCGGAGCCGGCCGCGGGCTCGTTGCGGGCGGTGGTGAGTGGCGAGGCGGAGGGTCTGGACGAGACGGGCTTCGCGCAGCCGGCGTTGTTCGCGGTCGAGGTGGCGCTGTACCGGTTGGCGGAGTCGTGGGGTGTGCGGCCGGACGTGCTGGTCGGGCACTCGGTGGGCGAGATCGCGGCCGCGCATGTGGCCGGGGTGTTGTCGTTGCACGACGCGTGCCGTCTGGTGGTGGCGCGTGGCCGGTTGATGCAGGCGTTGCCGGTCGGCGGTGCGATGGTGGCGATCGGTGCCGCCGAGGCCGAGGTGTTGCCGCTGTTGGCGGATCGGGACGAGCCCGTCGGGATCGCCGCGATCAACGGTCCGGCTGCGGTGGTGGTCTCGGGTGCCGAGACGGCGGTCGCGCAGGTCGCGGAACACTTCGAGGCGTCGGGCCGTCGGGTGCGGCGGCTGCGGGTCAGTCACGCGTTCCACTCGCCGCTGATGGACCCGATGCTCGACGAGTTCCGCCGGGTCGTGGACGAACTGTCCTTCGCCGAGCCGAAGGTGGCCTCGGTGTCCACCGTGACCGGTGCCGCCGTGGTCGGCGAGTGGAGTGATCCGGACTACTGGGTGCGGCACGTGCGCGAGCCGGTCCGCTTCCACGACGCGATACGCGCGATCGAGGAGCGAGGCGTCGGCGGATATGTCGAACTCGGCCCGGACGGAGCGCTGACCGCGCTGATCCGGGACGGCCTGGGGGACGGCCCGCGAAACGGTGACGAGGTGTTGCCGGTCGTCCCCGTGCTGCGCAGGGACCGGGGCGAGACGGAGACCGCGTTGGCGGCCCTGGCCGTACTGCACGTCACCGGCAGCGCCGCCGACATCGGGTGGGACTCCTGGTTCCCCGGTGCCCGACAGGTGGATCTGCCCACCTACGCGTTCCAGCGGCGGCACTACTGGCTCGACGCCGGTTCCGCCGGCGACGTGTCGGCGGTCGGGTTGGCGTCGGCGGGGCACCCGTTGCTCGGCGTCGCGGTCGCGCTCGCCGGTTCGACCGGTGTGCTGTTCACCGGCCGCGTGTCGGTGCGCTCGCATCCGTGGCTGGCCGACCACGTCGTGCTCGGCACCGTAGTCCTGCCCGGAACGGCCTTCGTGGAACTGGCCATCCGGGCCGGTGACGAGGTCGGCTGCGGCCTTCTGGAGGAACTGACCCTGGAGGCTCCGCTGCCGATCCCGGCGAGCGCCGCGATCCGGCTTCAGGTCGCCGTCGGCGACCCGGACGCGGCCGGCCGTCGGCCGCTGGCGGTGTACTCGTCGGCGGACGACGCGGACACCGGGAGCGGGTGGACCCGGCACGCCACCGGCACGCTCGCACCGGGTGTGCCGGGCGAGGCCGCCGAGTCGATCCAATGGCCGCCCGCCGGTGCCGAACCGGTCGACACCGGGGACCTGTACCACCGCTTCGCCGCCGCCGGCATCGACTACGGCCGGGCCTTCCAGGGCGTGCGCAAGGCTTGGCGGCGCGGCGTGGAGACCTATGCCGAGATCACCCTGGCCGAGGACGTCCCGGTGGACGGGTACGCCCTGCATCCCGCGCTGCTCGACGCCGCACTGCACACCGCCGCGCTGGCCGGCGATTCGGACGCCGAACTCGGCTCCCCGCTGGTGCCGTTCGCTTGGAGCGGGGTGCGTCTGGCGGCGACCGGCGCGGTCGCGCTGCGGGTCGCGGTGGTGCCGACCGGCGAGGACGGCATCTCGATCGTCACCGCCGACGCCGAGGGCCGACCGGTGCTCAGCGTCGACGCGTTGGTGCTGCGGAGTGTGCCGCGCTCGATCCCGACGGGCGGGGCGGCCGACGATCTGTTGTTCCGGACGAGCTGGGTCGAGATCGACGCGCCCGGTGTCGCCGAACCGACGGTGCCCGGTCGGATCGTCCTGCTGGGCGACGAGGACACGCTCGGTGCGGCCGAGCACGCCTATCCGGACCTGGCCGCGCTGTCGGCCGCGATCGACGGCGGCACGCGGGAGGTGCCCGACGCGGTCGTGGTGCCCTTCGCGCACACGCCGGACCTCGCGCCCGACGCCGTGCACGGTGCCGTGCATCGAACGCTGGCCCTGGTGCACGCCTGGCTGGCGGAGGCGCGTTACCCCGACACCCGACTCGTGGTGCTGACCCGTGGTGCCACGACGCCGGACCCGACCCCGAGCCCGAGTCCGACGGACGTCGCGCACGCCGCCGCCTTGGGGCTGTTGCGCACCGCGCAGTCCGAACACCCGGACAGGTTCGTGCTGATCGACCTGCCCGGGCCGGGCGAGGCGGAGGCCGAGTCGAGCGAGGCCGCCCGGGCGGTGGCCTTCGCCGTGACTGGCGCGGAGGCCCAACTCGCGCTGCGTGACGGTGTGTTGTTCGCGCCGCGACTGACCCGGGTCGGCGCGTCCGCCGAACCGACCGCGGCCGAGTGGGGCCCGGACGCGAGCGTCCTGATCACCGGCGGCACCGGCACGCTGGGCGGGCTGGTCGCCCGGCACCTGGTCCGGCAACACGGCGTCGGCAACCTCGTGCTGACCAGTCGACGCGGCTCCGCCGCACCGGGCGCCGACGCGCTCGTCGCCGAGCTGGCCGAACTGGGCGCCAGGGCGACCGTGGTCGCCTGCGACGCGGCCGACCGCGACGCGGTGGCCGCGCTGCTCGACGCGCACCCGATCACCGCGGTGATCCACGCCGCCGGCGTGCTCGACGACGGCGTGGTCGAGGCGCTCACCCCGGAGCGGGTGGACGCGGTGCTCGCGGCCAAGACGGATGCCGCGCTGCACCTGCACGAACTCACCCGGGATCGGGAACTGACCGCGTTCGTACTGTTCTCCTCCGCCGCCGGAGTGTTCGGGGCACCGGGCCAGGGCAACTACGCCGCCGCCAACGCGGCGCTGGACGCGCTGGCCGAGGTCCGACACGGACAGGGCCTGCCCGCCACGTCGCTGGCTTGGGGGATGTGGGCCGAGGCGAGCGAGCTGACCGGCCGGCTGGCCGCCGCCGACCTGCGGCGGACCGCTCGGGGCGGGATGCTTCCGCTGTCCGCCGAGGAGGGGCTCGCCCTGTTCGACGCGGCCGTGAACACCCGGCCGGACGGAGCGGTGCTGGTCCCGATGCGGCTGGACACCGCCGCGCTCAGGACGGGTTCGGCTCGCGTACCGGCCCTGTTGCGCGAACTGGTACCCGCGTTCGCCGGGGTCGCCCGGCGGGTCGCCGGCACCGGCCCGGTGCGCGGCACGTCCGAATCGCTGGCCGAGCGGTTGTCCCGGCTTCCGGAGGGTCAACGCGAGCAGGCCGTGATCGCGGCGGTGACCGGTGAGACGGCGGCGGTGCTGGGCCTGGCACCCGGGGAAACCGTGCGGGCCTCGCGGGAGTTCCGGGACCTGGGCTTCGATTCGCTGGCCGCGGTCGAACTGCGCAACCGGCTCAACGCGATGACCGGCCTGCGATTGCCCGCGAGCCTGGTCTTCGACTACCCGACACCGCGCGTGCTGGCCGGCTACCTGCGCGCCGAACTCGCACCGCGAGGCGCCGAGGACGATGCCGCGGCGAGCCCGGTCGACGACCGGGACGACACGGCGGTACGCACCGCGCTCGCCGGCATTCCGGTCCACGTGCTGCGCGAGTCCGGACTGCTGGAGAGCCTGCTGCGGCTCGCCGGACCGGCGGCACACCACACGAACGCCTTCGACGACCACGGCGGGACCGGGCGATCGGGCCCGGCCGACGTGGACTCCATCGACGCGATGGACACCGAAGCCCTGCTGGATCTGGCCCTCGGCACCTCCGAGTCCTGACCATGTCGAAATCTGTGGAGCACCTGATGACGAACACGGACACGAGGGTCCTCGACGCGCTGCGGACCTCGCTCAAGGAGAACGAGCGACTGCGGCAGCGGAACCGGGACCTGACCGACGCGGCCGGCGAGCCGATCGCGATCGTCGGGATGAGCTGCCGCTACCCGGGCGGCGTGGGCTCGCCCGAGGACCTGTGGCGACTGGTCGCCGAGGGCGGCGACGGCATCACCGGCTTCCCCGAGGACCGGGGCTGGGACCTGGGCACGCTCTTCGACGACGACCCGGAGCGAGCCGGCACCTCGTACGCCCGCGAGGGCGGATTCCTGCACGACGCCCTGGAGTTCGACGCGGCGTTCTTCGGCATCTCGCCGCGCGAGGCGCTCGCGATGGACCCGCAGCAGCGGTTGCTCCTGGAGACGTCCTGGGAGGCGTTCGAACGGGCCGGGATCGACCCCGAGTCGGTACGGGGCACCCGAACCGGGATCTTCGCCGGGCTGATGTACCACGACTACGCGTCGCGGGTGCGCCGGGTACCGGAGGACGTCGAGGGCTATCTGGGCAACGGCAGCGCGGGCAGCGTCGCCTCCGGCCGGGTGTCGTACACGATGGGCCTGGAGGGCCCGGCGGTCACCGTGGACACCGCGTGCTCGTCCTCGCTGGTCACCCTGCACCTGGCGGTCCAGGCGCTGCGCCGGGGCGAGTGCACGCTGGCCCTGGCCGGCGGTGCCACCGTGATGTCCAGCCCGGGTACCTTCGTGGCGTTCAGCCGCCAGCGCGGCCTGTCCTCGGACGGGCGCTGCAAGTCGTTCGCGGCGGCGGCGGACGGCACCGGCTGGGCCGAGGGCGTCGGGATGCTGCTCCTGGAACGGCTCTCCGACGCACAGCGCAACGGCCATCGGGTGCTCGCGCTGGTCCGGGGTACCGCGCTCAACCAGGACGGCGCCAGCAACGGCCTCACCGCGCCCAACGGCCCGGCCCAGCAGCGGGTGATCCGGGCCGCGCTGGCGGACGCCGGGCTGGCCGCCGCGGACGTCGACGCGGTCGAGGCGCACGGCACCGGGACCGCGCTGGGCGACCCGATCGAGGCGCAGGCCCTGTTGGCCACGTACGGGAGGGCGCACACCGCCGAACGCCCGCTGTGGCTGGGCTCGTTGAAGTCGAACATCGGTCACACCCAGGCGGCGGCCGGGGTCGGCGGCGTGATCAAGATGGTCCAGGCGATGCGGCACGGCGTACTGCCGAAGAGCCTGCACATCGACCGGCCGACCCGCCAGGTGGACTGGTCCACGGGCGCGGTGTCCCTGCTGACCGAGCCGGTGGCCTGGCCGGAGCGGGACGCCCCGCGCCGTGCCGGAGTGTCCTCGTTCGGGATCAGCGGCACCAACGCGCACGTCATCCTCGAACAGGCGCCGCCGGCCGAACCGATCGAGTCCGGTGCCGGTGTCGACGGCGATCGGCACGACCACGCCACCCTGGTCCTGTCCGGGCGCGGCGCGGACGCGCTGCGCGGGCAGGCGGCGCGACTGCGACAGTTCCTGGCCGACCGGCCGGACCTGTCGATCGCCGAGGTCGGCCGCGCGCTCGCGGGCTCCCGAACCGCCTTCGAGCACCGCGCCGTGATCCTGGGCCCCGAACGCGAGGACCTGCTCGCCGGACTCGAATCGCTGGCCGCCGCCGACCCGGCGATGCCCGCGCCGAACGTGGTCCTGGGCACGGCCCTGGGCGAGGCGGCGGACGTCGGCGTGGCACTGGTGTTTCCCGGCCAGGGCTCGCAATGGGAGGGCATGGCGCGGGAGTTGCTCGACACCTCGCCCGTGTTCGCGGCTGGGGTCGCGGAGTGTGAGGCGGCGTTGGCGGAGTTCGTCGACTGGTCGCTGGTCGAGGTGTTGCGGGGCGGTGCGGGTGCGGCGTCGTTGGACCGGGTGGATGTGGTCCAGCCGGTGTTGTTCGCGGTGATGGTGTCGTTGGCGCGGGTGTGGCGCTCGTTCGGTGTGGTGCCGGCCGCGGTGGTGGGTCATTCGCAGGGTGAGATCGCGGCGGCGTGTGTCGCGGGCGGGCTGACGTTGTCGGATGCGGCGCGCGTGGTGGCTTTGCGCAGTCAGGCGATCGCGCGGTCGCTGGCCGGGCGCGGCGGCATGGTGTCCATACCGCTGCCGCTCGCCGAGGTCGAGGAGGAACTGACCCGGTGGGACGGCCGGATCGGTGTCGCCGCCGTGAACGGTCCGGCGTCCACGGTGGTCTCGGGCGACGCGGACGCGTTGGACGAGCTGATGGCGCACTTCGAGGCGGCCGAGATCCGGGTCCGGCGGATCCCGGTGGACTACGCGTCGCACTCGGCGCACGTCGAGGACCTGCGTGCGGAACTGCTCGACGTACTGGACCCGATCGAGCCTCGCGAGTCGGAGATCCCGTTCTACTCGACGGTGCTCGAGGACTGGCTGCACACCGGGCGCCTGGACGCCGAGTACTGGTATCGGAACCTGCGCGAGACGGTGCGCTTCGAGCAGGCCGTGGACACGCTGTCCCGGCAGGGCATCGACATCTTCGTCGAGGCGAGCCCGCACCCCGTGCTGACCGTCGGCGCGCGCGAGACGCTCGAGGCCGGAGAGAGCTCGGGGGTCGCGCTGGGCTCGCTGCGGCGCGACGAGGGCGGCCTGGGCCGCTTCCTGCACTCGGTCGCCGAGGCGCACGTGCACGGCGCCCGAGTGGACTGGACCGCGGCCTTCCCCGAGGCCGCCGGGCACCCCATCGACCTGCCCACGTACGCGTTCCAGCGGCAACACTTCTGGCTGGACGCCGGCGACGCGGGCCCCTCGGACGCCTCGGGGCTGGGGCTGGCGTCGGCGGAGCACCCGCTGCTGGGCGCGGTCGTACCGCTGCCCGAGACCGGTGGACTGCTGTGCACCGGCAGGTTGTCCACACGGACCCGACCGTGGTTGCTCGACCACGCCGTGCACGACGTGGTGATCCTTCCCGGTACGGCGTTCGTCGAACTGGCGATCGCGGCGGGCGACCGGGTCGGCTGCGGTGTGGTCGAGGAACTGACCCTGCACGCACCGCTGGTGATCCCGATCGAGGGCGGCGTACGGCTTCAGCTCACCGTGGGCGGACCGGACGAGGAGGGTCGCCGGGCGTTCACCGTGCACGCCTCGGACGAGCGGGCGCCGGCGGAGCAGCCGTGGACACGGCACGCCTCCGGAGTGCTCGGCGGCGCACGATCGGCGCCGGCCGGTGGTGCGTCGGCGCAGTGGCCGCCGGCGGGCGCGGCGGAGGTGCCGGTCGAGGACCTGTACCCGAGCCTGGCGGACGCGGGCCTGGGCTACGGGCCGGTGTTTCGCGGGCTGCGTCGGGCCTGGCGGGTCGGCGACGAGGTGTACGCCGAGGTGTCCCTGCCGGAGGGTGTCTCGCCGGCCGATTTCGGCATCCACCCGGCGCTGCTGGACGCGGCCCTGCACGCGGTGGCGCTGGGCGCGGGGGAGCGGGCCGAGGTGCGGCTGCCGTTCTCCTGGTCCGGGGTCGTGCTGCACGCGACGGGTGCGGACACGCTGCGGGTGCGGGTGGCGCCGCAGGGCGCGGGTGCGGACGCGGTCTCGGTCGAGGCCGTGGACGCCGGCGGTGCGCCGGTCGTCTCGGTCGGGTCGCTGGTGTTGCGACCCCTTGCCGCCGAGCAGGTGCGCGACGCGGGGCGGGCGACTCAGGACGCCCTGTTCCGACCCACCTGGCCGGAGTGGGAACCGGCCGTGGACGACGGTGCGGCGGAGGGGACCTGGGTGGTTCTCGGGGAGAACGCCGACGGACCGCTGAGCGCGGCGCTGCGGGAGGCGGGGGTCCAGACGACCGCGATCGGTTCGCTCGCCGAACTGCCGACCTCGGCGGAGCAGGAGCCGCCGGCCCTCGTGTTGTTCGCCGCCTTCGGCGAGACCGGGACGCCGTATGCCGGCGAGTCGGGCGTGAGCGTCGCGGACGCCGCCCGGCTCGCCACCCACCGCGCGCTCGGCGTCGCCCAGGAGTGGCTGGCCGACGAACGCTTCGCGCAGTCCCGACTCGTCGTGGTCACCCGAGGTGCCGTCCCGGTCGGCGCGGGCGCGGACACCGATCCGGTGGGCGCGGCGGTGCGCGGCCTGATCCGCACCGCCCAGACCGAACAGCCCGGCCGATTCGTGCTGCTGGACCTGGCCGAAGCCGCCGACGCGGTCCGCGTCCTGCCGGTCCTGCGGGCGAGCGACGAACCGCAGTTCGCGGTGCGCGCCGGGCGGGTGCGGGTGTCCCGGTTGGCCCGCGCGGCTGCCGAGGACGCACTGATCCCGCCGAACTCGGACGGTGCCTGGCGCCTGGACATCCCGGTCAAGGGCACCCTGGAGGACTTGGCGCTGCTGCCCGCGCCGCGTGCGCGGGAGCCGCTGGCCGCGCACGAGGTGCGGATCGAGGTGCGCGCGGCCGGACTGAATTTCCGCGACGTGCTCGTCGCGCTCGGCATGTATCCCGGGGACGACGCGCTGCTGGGCGCCGAAGGCGCGGGTGTGGTCATCGAGATCGGCACCGAGGTGACCCACGTCGCGCCGGGCGACCGGGTGATGGGCGTGTTCTCCGGCGGATTCGGCCCGATCGTGGTGGCCGACGGACGGATGGTGGTGCGGGTGCCCGCCGACTGGTCGTTCGCCCAGGCGGCGTCGATCCCGGTGGTGTACGCGACGGCGTACTACGGGCTGGTGGATCTGGCCGGCCTGCGGCGGGGTGAGTCGTTGTTGGTGCACGCGGCGGCCGGTGGCGTCGGGATGGCGGCGGTGCAGTTGGCCCGCCACCTCGGCGTCGAGATCTGGGGTACCGCGAGCCCGGCCAAGTGGGCGGCGACCGGACTGCCCGAGGAACGCCTCGCGTCGTCGCGGTCCCTGGGCTTCGGCCAGCGGTTCGAGGGCGCGGGCAACGGCCGCGGCTTCGACGTGGTGCTGAACTCGCTGGCCGGGGAATTCGTCGACGAGTCGCTCGGATTGCTGGCGGCCGGCGGTCGGTTCGTGGAAATGGGCAAGACCGACATCCGCGATGCCGACGCGGTGGCCGCCGAGCGGCCCGGGGTGACGTACCGCGCGTTCGACCTCGTGGGCGACGCCGGACCGGTCCGGGTCGGCGAGATCCTCGGTGAACTCGTCGCGCTCTTCGAGCAGGGCGTGCTGACCCCGCTGCCGATCGTCGAGTGGGACATCCGCCGCGCCCCGACCGCCTTCCGCTACCTGCGCGAAGCCAAGAACGTGGGCAAGGTCGTACTCACCATGCCCCGGGCCGTGAACCCGGACGGCACGGTGCTGATCACCGGTGCGAGCGGCGTGCTGGGCGGACTGCTGGCCCGGCACCTGGTGACCGAACGCGGCGTGCGCCACCTGCTGTTGGTGTCTCGGCGCGGCGCGGACGCGGCAGGTGCCGGGGAACTCGCCGCCGAACTGGCCGAATCGGGTGCGACGGTGCGATTCGCGGCGGCCGACGCGACCGACCGGGCGGCGCTCGCCCAGGTGTTGGCCGGAATCTCCCCGGAGCATCCGCTGACCGGCGTCGTGCACGCGGCGGGCGTCCTGGACGACGGGGTGATCGGTTCGCTGACACCCGACCGGGTGGACGCGGTCTTCCGGGTCAAGGCGGACGCGGCGGTGCATCTGGACGAGTTGACCGCGGACGCGGACCTGGCGATGTTCGTGCTGTTCTCCTCCGCGGCCGGCACGTTCGGCGGTCCGGGGCAGGGCAATTACGCTGCGGCGAACGCCTTCCTGGACGCGGTGGCGGCCGGTCGGCGGGCGCGCGGGTTGCCCGGTGTGTCGTTGGCCTGGGGTCTGTGGGCCCAGTCCAGCGCGATGACCGGGCACCTGAGCGAGGGCGACCTGCGCCGGATGGCGCGCGGCGGACTGATCCCGCTGTCCACCGAACTGGGACTGGCCCTGTTCGACGCCGCGCAGCTCGTCGACGAGCCGGTACTGGTACCCACCCGGCTGGAACCGGCCGCGCTGCGCGACGTGGCACCGGAGGCCGTCCCGCACCTGCTCCGCGCGCTGGGCACCGGGTCGGCGCGGCGTACCGCGCGGGCCGGATCGAGCGGCGGAGGCCGGTCCTCGGTGGCGGATCGGCTCGCGGGCCTGCCCGCCGCCGAACGGGAACGGGTGCTGGTCGAGTTGGCCCGCACCCACGCGGCGGCCGTGCTCGGTTACGGGTCGGCGGCCGCGGTGGACAAGGATCGGGCGTTCAAGGAGTTGGGCTTCGACTCGCTCACCGCGGTCGAACTGCGCAACCGGCTCAACGCCGCGACCGGACTGCGGCTGCCCGCCACGCTGGTCTTCGACTACCCCACCCCGGCGCTGCTCGCCGCGCACCTGGGCGCCGAACTGGCGCCGGCGGCGGGCCCCACCTCGGCGGCCACGCTGCTGGCCGAACTGGACCGCGTGGACGCGGCCCTGGGCGAGGTGGAGGTGCCGGATCAGGACCGCACCAGGATCACCGCGCGGCTGCGCGCGCTGCTGTGGAAGTGGAACGAGGGCGCCGACTCGGCGACCGAGGACGCCCCGGTCGCCCGGGACGAGGTCGACACGGCCAGCGACGACGAGATGTTCGACCTGATCGACAACGAGCTCGGCGTGTCCTGACCGGGTCCCGTACGTACGAATCGCGTGTTCTGAAGGGGAGTTGACGGCACGGTGGCGAACGCGAACGAAGAGAAGCTGCGGGACTACCTCAAGCGGGTCACCAACGACCTGCGCGAGACCCGCCGGCGGCTGGCCGCCGCGGAGGAGAGCGACCACGAGCCGATCGCGATCGTCGGCATGGGCTGCCGATTCCCCGGCGGGGTGTCCTCGCCCGAGGACCTGTGGCGGTTGGTCGCCGAGGGCGGCGACGGCATCACCGGCTTCCCGGACAACCGCGGTTGGGACCTGGAGACGCTGTTCGACGACGACCCGGACCACGTGGGCACCTCGTACGCCCGCACGGGCGGATTCCTGCACGACGCAGGCGAGTTCGACGCGGCGTTCTTCGGTATCTCGCCGCGCGAGGCGCTCGCGATGGACCCGCAGCAGCGGCTGCTCCTGGAGACGTCCTGGGAGGCCCTGGAGCGGGCCGGCATCCGCCCCGAGTCGATCCGCGGGAGCGGCACCGGCGCGTACATCGGCGCGATGTTCCAGGACTACGCGGTACGGATGGACGAGGCCACGGCGGCGAACCTGGAGGGCTTCCTGGTCACCGGCCGGGCCACCAGCGTCGCCTCGGGCCGGCTGTCGTACACGCTGGGCCTGGAGGGCCCGGCGGTCACCGTGGACACGGCCTGTTCGTCGTCGCTGGTGGCGCTGCACCTCGCGGTGCGCGCGCTGCGGCACGGCGAGTGCGCGCTCGCCCTGGCCGGCGGCGCGACCGTGATGGCCACGCCCAGCACCTTCGTGGGATTCAGCCGGCAGCGCGGTCTGTCCGCGGACGGCCGGTGCAAGGCGTTCGGCGCCGACGCGGACGGCTTCGGCTCCGCCGAGGGCGTCGGCATCCTGGTCCTGGAGCGACTGTCCGACGCCCGGCGCAACGGCCGCACGGTGCTCGCCGTCGTCCGCGGCTCCGCGATCAACCAGGACGGTGCGAGCAACGGGTTGACCGCGCCGAACGGTCCGTCGCAGCAGCGGGTGATCGAGGCCGCGTTGGCGGATGCGCGGTTGTCGGCGGGTGACGTGGACGCGGTGGAGGCGCACGGTACCGGGACGGCGTTGGGTGATCCGATCGAGGCGCAGGCGCTGTTGGCCACGTACGGGCGCGACCGCGACGCGGAACGCCCGTTGTGGCTGGGGTCGTTGAAGTCGAACGTCGGCCACACCCAGGCGGCGGCCGGGGTCGGCGGCGTGATCAAGATGGTCCAGGCCCTCCGACACGGCGTGTTGCCCAGGACGCTGCACGTGGACCGGCCCACCGACCGGGTCGACTGGTCGACGGGATCGGTCTCGCTGCTCGCGGAGCAGGTGGCCTGGCCGGAGACGGGCCGGCCCCGACGGGCCGCCGTGTCCTCGTTCGGCATGAGCGGCACCAACGCGCACACCATCCTCCAGCAGGCCCCGGCTGCGGAGGAAGAGCCCGAAGCAGGGCCGGCGCCGGACGCGGTCGACGCCTCGGCCGGTGCCTTCGGGAGGACGATTCCGTGGGTCGTATCGGGCCGCACGGAGCGCGCGCTGACCGACCAGGCGGCGCGGCTGGCCGAGTTCGTCGCGGGTGGATCGCAGCGGTCGGTCGCCGAGGTGGGCCACGCGCTCGCCCGGTCGCGGTCGGCGTTCGAGCATCGGGCGGTGATACTCGGCGTCGAGCGGGACGAGTTCGTCGCCGGGCTGAAGTCTTTGTCGGTCGCCGACATGGCGACCGACGAGCGCGTACTGAGCGGCGGTGGCGGCATCGGCCGCCCCGTCGCGCTGGTGTTTCCGGGTCAGGGGTCGCAGTGGGTCGGGATGGCGGCCGAACTGTTGGACGCCTCGCCGGTGTTCGCGGCGCGGATCGCGGAGTGTGAGGCGGCGTTGGCGGAGTTCGTCGACTGGTCGCTGGTCGAGGTGCTGCGCGATGGCGCACAGGTGCCGTCGTTGGACCGGGTGGATGTGGTCCAGCCGGTGTTGTTCGCGGTGATGGTGTCGTTGGCCGAGCTGTGGCGGTCGTTCGGGGTGGTGCCGGCGGCGGTGGTGGGTCATTCGCAGGGTGAGATCGCGGCGGCGTGTGTGGCCGGGGGTCTGACGTTGTCGGATGCGGCGCGCGTGGTGTCTTTGCGCAGTCAGGCGATCGCGCGGTCACTGGCCGGGCGGGGTGGGATGGTTTCGGTGCCGCTGCCGCTCGGCGAAGTCGAGGAGCGGCTGACCGGCTGGGCCGGTCGGATCGGCATCGCGGCCGTGAACGGGCCTGCGTCGACAGTGGTTTCCGGTGATCCCGACGCGCTGGACGAGCTGGTTGCCGGGTACGAGGCCGAGGATGTGCGCGCCCGGCGGATTCCGGTGGACTACGCGTCGCACTCGACCCATGTGGAGGATCTGCGGGACGAACTCCTGGAGATTCTGGGTCCGATCGTGCCCCGTTCGTCGGTGGTTCCGTTCTACTCGGCGGTGACGGGTGAGCGGTTGGACACGGCGGGATTGGATGCCGCCTACTGGTTCCGGAATCTGCGGGAGCCGGTGCGGTTCGATCTGGCGACGCGGGCGCTGCTCGTGGACGGGATCGGGGCGTTCGTCGAGTCCAGTGCGCATCCGGTGCTCACGGTCGGCGTGCAGGGCACGCTCGACGACGCCGACTCCGACGCGGTCACGCTCGGGTCGCTGCGGCGCAACGAGGGCGGTCCGGACCGGTTCCTGACCTCGCTCGGCGAGGCGTTCGTGAACGGTGTGGACGTCGACTGGTCGCCGGCGTTCACCGCCACGACCGTCCGCGCGGCCGAACTGCCGACCTACGCCTTCCAGCACGAGCACTACTGGCTGCCGAACGTCGAGGGGTTGACCGACGCACGGCAATTGGGGCTCGGCGCGCCTCGGCACCCGCTGCTCGGTGCGGCGATCTCGATGCCGGAGTCCGGCGGAGTCCTGCTCACGGGCCGGCTGTCGGTGCGCACCCAGCCGTGGCTCGCCGACCACGCGGTGCACGGCACGGTACTGCTGCCGGGAACGGCGTTCGTCGAACTGGCGATCCAGGCCGGTGACCGGGTCGGCTGCCCGACCCTGGAGGAACTGACCCTGGAGGCACCACTCCTCCTGCCCGAACACGGCGCCGTACAGGTGCACCTGGCCACATCGGCGGCGGACGAGAGCGGGCGGCGCACCTTCGACGTGTACTCGCGGCCCGAGGACGCCGACGGGAGCGAGGAGCCGTGGACGCGGCACGCGTCGGGCGTACTCGGCGTGGCGGCGACGGAGGCGGTGCAGGGACTGACGACTTGGCCGCCGGCCGGTGCGGAGGAACTCGACACGTCCGGGCTGTACTCCGGCCTCGCGGACGCGGGCCTGGGCTATGGGCCGGTGTTCCGGGGCCTGCGCCGGGCCTGGCGGGCGGGCGAGGACGTGTTCGCCGAGGTCACCCTGCCGGAGGGTGTCTCGCCGGCCGACTTCGGGCTGCACCCCGCGCTCCTGGACGCGGCGCTGCATGCCGTGCTCCTCGGCACGACGGGCGGCGCGCCGGCCGAGGTGCGGCTGCCGTTCGCGTGGTCCGATGTCGTGCTGCACGCGACCGGGGCAGACGCGCTTCGGGTTCGGGTGACCGCGGCCGGACCGGACACGGTCTCCGTGCTGGTGGCCGACGCGACGGGCAACCCGGTGGCCTCGATCGCCTCGCTGGTCGCCCGTCCGGTGGCCGCCGACGGGCTCCGGCCCACCGTGAATACCCGGGACGCGTTGTTCCGCACCGACTGGATCCCGCTGGAGCCGGCCGCGGACGCGACCCCCGCCGGTCGTCGCGTCCACCTCGGTGTCTCCGAGACGGACCTCGGTCTCGACGGTCTCGAGCCGGCGGCCGACGCGGACGCCGCGCTCGCCGACGGTGCGGCCGTGCCGGAGCTGGTTTTCGTGGACCTCGGTGCGGACGACGCCGGCGTCGAGCCGGCGCAGGCCGCGCGGGCGGCGACGAGTCGGGCACTGGCCCTTGTACAGCGATGGGTGGCCGACGAGCGGTTCGCCGATGCCCGGCTGGTCCTGGTCACCCGGGGCGGCGCCACGACGGGCGCCGATCCCTCGGTCGCCGCCGCCCGAGGGCTGGTGCGGTCGGCACAGGCGGAGCATCCCGGGCGGATCGTGCTGCTCGACCTGGACGGCGAGGCGATCCCGTCGGACGTGCTGAACGGCGCCCTCGCGGGGGACGAACCGCAACTCGCGGTCCGGGCCGGCACGGTGTACGCGCCCCGGCTGGTCCGGGCCGCCGAGACCACCGCCCTGCTTCCGCCTACCGACGTCGCCGGATGGCGGCTGGCCGCGTCGGCCGATGGATCGCTGGCCGAACTGGCCCTGCTCCCGGACCGGGACGGCGAGGAGCCGTTGGCGGCCGGTCAGGTTCGGGTGGCGGTCCGGGCCGCCGGGCTGAACTTCCGGGATGTGCTGATCGCCCTCGGGATGTATCCGGGCGAGGCGTCGTTGGGCAGTGAAGGCGCCGGGGTGGTCGTCGAGATCGGGCCCGGAGTGCACGACCTGACCCCGGGCGATCGGGTGATGGGCCTGTTCGCGGGTGCCTTCGGGCCGCTCGCGGTGGCCGACGCCCGGATGGTGGTGCGGGTGCCGACGGGTTGGTCGTTCGAGCAGGCGGCGTCGGTGCCGGTGGTGTTCGCGACGGCGTACTACGGGCTGGTGGATCTGGCCGGGCTGCGGCGGGGTGAGTCGTTGTTGGTGCACGCGGCGGCCGGTGGTGTCGGGATGGCGGCGGTGCAGGTGGCCCGCCACCTCGGCGCCGAGATCTGGGGTACGGCGAGTCCGGCGAAGTGGGCCGCGACCGGGTTGGGCGACGAACGCTTGGCCTCGTCCCGATCGGTCGGCTTCGGCGAGCGCTTCGCGACGGCGGGCGACGGGCGCGGCTTCGATGTCGTATTGAACTCGCTGGCCCGGGAGTTCGTGGACGAATCGCTCGCACTGCTCGCTCCCGGCGGTCGGTTCGTGGAGATGGGCAAGATTGACATCCGAGACGCGGACGCGGTGGCCGCCGAGCGGCCCGGGGTGACGTACCGCGCGTTCGACCTCGTCGCCGATGCCGGGCCGGACCGCATCCACGAGATCCTCACCGAGATCCTGGCGCTGTGCGAGAGCGGCGCCTTGCACCCGCTGCCGACGAGCGCGTGGGACCTGCGCCGCGCGCCCGACGCGATGCGGCACCTGCGCGAGGCCCGCCACGTGGGCAAGTTGGTGCTGCGGGTCCCACGCACCCCGGATCCCGACGGCACGGTACTGATCACCGGTGCGAGCGGTGCACTCGGCGGACTGCTGGCCCGGCATCTGGTGACCGAACACGGCGCGCGAAACCTCCTGTTGCTTTCCCGGCGCGGTGCGGACGCACCGGGCGCCGCCGAACTCGCCGCGGAACTGCGCGAGTCGGGAGCGGAGGTGGCCTTCGCGGCGGCCGACGTCGGCGACCGGACGGCGCTCGCCGAGGTGCTGGCCGCGATTGCGCCGGAGCATCCGTTGACCGGCGTGGTGCACGCGGCGGGTGTGTTGGACGACGGCGTGATCGAGTCGTTGACGCCCGACCGGATCGACGCGGTCTTCCGTGCCAAGGTCGACGCGGCGGTGCACCTGGACGAGCTGACCGCGGACGCGGACCTGGCGATGTTCGTGCTCTTCTCCTCCGCCGCCGGCACGTTCGGCGGTCCGGGGCAGGCCAACTACGCCGCGGCGAACGCCTTCCTAGACGCGCTGGCCGAGCGCCGGCACGCGCGCGGGTTGCCCGGTGTGTCGTTGGCCTGGGGCCTGTGGGCCCAGTCCACCGGGATGACCGGGCACCTGAGCGAGGGCGACCTGCGCCGGATGGCGCGTGGCGGACTGATCCCGCTGACCACCGAGCAGGGGTTGGCCCTGCTCGATGCCGCGCTCGCGCTCGACGAGCCCGCGCTCGTGCCGACCCGCCTGGACCTGTCGACGCCGCGCGAGGCTGCCACCAGTGCGACTCCGCACCTGCTGCGCGGCCTGGTCCGGACCCGGACGCGTCGCACCGTCGCGGCAGGGCCCGCGGCCGGCGGCACCGCACTGGCCCAACGACTGGCCGGGAACACCGCGGCCGAACGCGCCGACGCGCTGCGCGAACTCGTCCGCGTCCAGGTCGCCACCGTGCTCGGGCACGGGTCGGCGGCCGCGGTGGACAAGGATCGGGCGTTCAAGGAGTTGGGCTTCGACTCGCTCACCGCGGTCGAACTGCGCAACCGGCTCAACGCCGCGACCGGACTGCGGCTGCCCGCCACGCTGGTCTTCGACTACCCCACCCCGGCCGTACTGGCGCAGTACCTGCACGACCGGCTCTTCGACACGACGGCAGACCCCACGCCGGCTCGGCCGGCCGCCGAACCCGGGTCGGACCACGAGCCGATCGCGATCGTCGGGATGGGCTGCCGGTTCCCCGGCGACGTGGCGTCGCCGGACGACCTGTGGCGCCTGGTGTCGCGGGGTGGCGACGCGATCACCGGTTTCCCGCAGGACCGGGGCTGGGATCTGGCGGGGCTGTACGACCCGGACCCGGAGCATCCCGGCACCAGCTACACCCGGCAGGGCGGATTCCTGCACGACGCGGGCGAGTTCGACGCGGCGTTCTTCGGTATCTCGCCGCGCGAGGCGCTCGCGATGGACCCGCAGCAGCGACTGCTCCTGGAGACGTCGTGGGAGGCGTTCGAGCGGGCCGGAATCGATCCGGACACGGTTCGGGGCAGCCGGACCGGCGTCTTCGTCGGTGCCATCGCGCAGGACTACGCGGGGCGGCCGGGCGACGGCGCGACCGGCCTGGAGGGCCACCTGCTCACCGGCAACGCGGCCTCCGTGATCAGCGGCCGGATCTCCTACACCTTCGGTCTGGAGGGGCCGGCCATCACGGTCGACACCGCGTGCTCGTCCTCGCTGGTCGCGCTGCACCTGGCCGTGCAGGCACTGCGCCACGACGAGTGCGCCATGGCACTCGCCGGAGGAGTGACGGTGATGTCGGCCCCCGGCATGTTCGTCGCGTTCAGCAAGCAGCGCGGACTGGCGGTGGACGGCCGGTGCAAGGCGTTCGGCGCCGACGCGGACGGCTTCGGCTCCGCCGAGGGCGTCGGCATGCTGGTGCTGGAACGGCTGTCCGACGCGCGGCGCAACGGGCACCGCGTGCTGGCCGTGGTGCGCGGTACGGCGGTCAACCAGGACGGTGCGAGCAATGGGTTGACCGCGCCGAACGGTCCGTCGCAGCAGCGGGTGATCGAGGCCGCGTTGGCGGATGCGCGGTTGTCGGCGGGTGATGTGGACGCGGTGGAGGCGCACGGTACCGGGACGGCGTTGGGTGATCCGATCGAGGCGCAGGCGTTGTCGGCCACGTACGGGCGCGACCGCGACGTGGAACGCCCGTTGTGGCTGGGGTCGTTGAAGTCGAACATCGGGCACGCGCAGGCCGCCGCCGGGGTGGCGGGTGTGATCAAGATGGTCGAGGCGCTGCGTCGAGGCGCACTGCCCCGGACGCTGCACGCGGACGAGCCCTCCCCGCACATCGACTGGTCCTCGGGGACAGTGTCGCTGCTCACCGAGGCGCGGGAGTGGCCGGAGCGCGACGCACCCCGCCGCGCGGGCGTCTCCTCGTTCGGGATCAGCGGCACGAACGCGCACGCGATCCTCGAACAGGCCGAACCCGAGCCCGCTGCGGAAAAGTCCGAAGCGGAGTCGACCGGCTCGACGCCCGCCGTCCCGTGGCCGCTGTCCGCGCGCAGCGCGACCGGACTGCGCGACCAGGCCGCGCGCCTGCGCGAGTTCGTGGTCGCCCACCCGGACACCACGCCCATCGACATCGGCTGGTCACTGGCACGGACCCGATCCGTGTTCGACCACCGCGCGGTGGTCGTGGGCACCGACCGCGACACGCTGCTCGCCGGTCTCTCCGACCTCGCGGTCGGCACGGGCCCGGCGGCCGGCCGAGCCGTGGCACTGGTGTTTCCGGGTCAGGGGTCGCAGTGGGTCGGGATGGCGGCCGAACTGTTGGACGCCTCGCCGGTGTTCGCGGCGCGGATCGCGGAGTGTGAGGCGGCGTTGGCGGAGTTCGTCGACTGGTCGCTGGTCGAGGTGCTGCGCGATGGCGCACAGGCGCCGTCGTTGGACCGGGTGGATGTGGTCCAGCCGGTGTTGTTCGCGGTGATGGTGTCGTTGGCCGAGCTGTGGCGGTCGTTCGGGGTGGTGCCGGCGGCGGTGGTGGGTCATTCGCAGGGTGAGATCGCGGCGGCGTGTGTGGCCGGGGGTCTGACGTTGTCGGATGCGGCGCGCGTGGTGGCTTTGCGCAGTCAGGCGATCGCGCGGTCGCTGGCCGGGCGGGGCGGCATGGTGTCCGTACCGTTGCCGCTCGCCGAGGTCGAGGAACGGCTGAGTCGGTGGGCCGGCCGGGTCGGCGTGGCGACGGTGAACGGACCGACGTCCACGGTCGTCTCGGGTGACCCGGACGCGCTGGAGGAGCTGATCGCCGTGCTGGCCGCCGAGGTCGGCGTCGAGGCCCGGCGGATTCCGGTGGACTACGCGTCGCACTCCACGCATGTGGAGGATCTGCGGGACGAACTTCTGGAGATTCTCGCTCCGATCGTGCCGCGTTCGTCGGTGGTTCCGTTCTACTCGGCGGTGACGGGTGAGCGGTTGGATACGGCGGGGTTGGACGCGGGGTATTGGTTCCGGAATCTGCGGGAGCCGGTGCGGTTCGATCTGGCGACGCGGGCGCTGCTCGCGGACGGGATCGGGGCGTTCGTCGAGTCCAGTGCGCATCCGGTGCTCACGGTCGGCGTGCAGGGCACGCTCGACGACGCCGACTCCGACGCGGTCACGCTCGGGTCGCTGCGGCGCAACGAGGGCGGGCTCGATCGGTTCCTGACCTCGCTCGGCGAGGCGTTTGCGCACGGCGTGGAGGTCGACTGGTCGCAGGCTTTCGCGGGTACCGGCGCTCGGGTCGTCGAACTGCCCACCTACGCCTTCCAGCACGAGCACTACTGGCTGAAGTCGGTCGAGTCGACGAGCACGGATGTCGCCGGACTCGGGCTCGGCAGCGCGGGACACGCGCTCCTGGGTGCGGCGGTCGCGCTGCCCGACTCGGGCGGGTTCGCGTTCACCGGTCGACTTTCGGTGCGGACCCATCCCTGGCTGGCCGACCACGCGGTGCTCGGTGCGATCCTGGTGCCCGGAACGGCGTTCGTGGACCTGGCCGTTCGGGCCGCCGACCAGGTCGGCTGCGCGTCGGTCGAGGAACTGGTGGTCGAGGCCCCGATCGTGCTGACCGAGGACGGCGCGGTGCGGCTGCACGTATCCGTCTCGGCTCCCGACGAGGCCGGCTATCGGCAACTGGGGATCTACTCCCGCGCGGAGGAGCCGGGGGACGCGGGAGGCACGGAAGCGGGCGAGGACGAGTGGCGTCGGCACGCCACCGGTGTGCTCGCCCGCGAAGCCAAGGACGACAGGGGGCGATCCGCCGACGCCGATGCGGCCGTGTGGCCGCCGACGGGTGTCGTTCCGGTGGATGTGGACGGGTTCTACGACCGGTTGTTGCGCGGCGGCTACGGCTACGGCCCGGTTTTCCAGGGACTGCGTCGGGTCTGGCGGCGCGGCGACGAGGTGTTCGCCGAGGTGGCGCTGCCGGAGGAGACGCCGGCGGCCGGCTTCGGGGTGCATCCGGCGCTGCTGGATGCCGCACTGCACACGGTCTTCCTGCGTGCCGAGGGCGAGCGGACGTCGCCCGATTCGGGCATTCGACTGCCGTTCATGTGGTCCGGGGTCACGCTGCACGGCTCCGGCGCCTCGGCGCTGCGGGTACGCCTGGCGTCGGCCGGGCCGGACGCGGTGTCCCTCGACGTCGCCGACGAGAGCGGTCGCCCGATTGCCTCGGCCGGATCGCTGGTGTTCCGGCCGGTGGCCGAGGAACTGCTGCGGTCCGTCGGCACGGCCGGAGCGGACGGGCTGTACCGCGTGCGGTGGATCCCGGCCGACGACCCGGTCGAGGGCCCGGCGCCCACCGTGCTCCGACTGGGCCCGGCCGGCGAACTGCCGAACACGCTCGACACAGTGACCCCGGACCTGGTCGTGTACGAGTTCGTATCGACGTCGAGTTCCGCGGCGCTCGACCCGGGGGCCCACGAACCCACGCTCCGCTCCCTGGCGTTGGCGCAGTCGTGGCTGGCCGACGAGCGTTTCGGCGGCTCCCGGCTGGTCCTGGTCGGGCGGGGAGCGCACGCCGATCCGGAACTCGCGGCGGCCTTCGGGCTGGTGCGGTCGGCGCAGGCCGAACACCCGGACCGCTTCGTCCTGGTCGACGCCGAGCCGGAGAACCCGGCCGCGGGCGGCACAACAGGCCCGACCGACGCGCAACTCGCGGCGGCGGTGGCCACCGGCGAGCCGTATGTCGCGCTCGTCGACGGCGCGCTGCGGGTACCCCGACTCACCCGGGACGAGCCGGCGGCGGACACGGCGCACGAGGATGCGGCGCCGACGTGGGGCCCGGACAGCCGGGTCCTGATCACCGGTGGCACCGGCACGCTCGGCGCGCTGGTGGCCCGGCACCTGGTGCGCCGGCACGGTGTGCTGGACCTGGTCCTCACCAGTCGCCGCGGTCCGGACGCACCCGGTGCCCGCGAACTGGCCGACGAACTGGTCGAGGCGGGTGCCCGGGTCGCCGTCGTGGCCTGTGACGTCGCGGACCGCGACGCGGTGGCCGGGCTGCTCGCCGGGCATCGGTTCGACGCGGTGGTGCACGCGGCCGGCGCGTTGGACGACGGCCTGGTCGAGTCGCTCACGCCCGAGCGGATCGCCGGCGTCTTCGAGCCCAAGGCGGACGCGGCGGCGCATCTGGACGCGCTGACCCGCGAGCACGGCGACGGCCCGACGGCCCTCGTGCTCTTCTCGTCGGCGGCCGGTCTGCTCGGCGGCCCCGGACAGGCGAACTACGCGGCGGCCAACGCGTTCCTGGACGCACTCGCGGCCCGGCGCCGGGCCGAGGGCCTGCCCGGGACGTCGATCGCGTGGGGCCGCTGGGAGACGGCCAGCGAGCTGACCGGGGGACTGGACGCGAACGAGCTGGCTCGGCTGGGCCGGGCGGGCGTGGCCGGCCTGTCCGACGACGAGGGACTCGCCCTGTTCGACGCGGCGATCCACAGCGACGCCACGGTCCTGGCCGCGCGCCTGGACCACACCGCGCTCCAGGCCGCGGCCCTGGACGGGGTGCTCCAGCCGATCCTGCACGGCCTGGTCCGAATCCCGGCCAAGCGGGCGGCGCGGGAGGGCGACGCGGCCCGACCGCTGCGCGAGCTGCTGGCCGAATTGCCGGTCGGGCAGCGCGCGCACGCCGTGTCGGACCTGGTGCGCAAGCACGTGGCGGCGGTGCTGGGTCACGCCTCGGCGGACGCGGTCGACCCGGACCGCTCGTTCAAGGAACTGGGCTTCGACTCCCTGATCGGAGTCGAACTGCGCAATCGGCTCGGCGCGGCGGCGGGCCTGCGGTTGCGGGCCACGCTGATCTTCGATCACCCGACGCCCGCGGCGCTGGCCGACTGGCTGCGCGCCGAGCTGGTGCCGGACACCGATCGTCCGGTGCTGCCGGTCCTGGCCGAGCTGGACCGCTTGGAGGCGGCACTGGCCGGCACCGCGGCCGCGGGACCCGCCGGGGACGAACGCGCGCTGATCGCCGAACGCCTGCGGCAGTTGTTGTGGACGTGGAGCGACGCGCCGCACGACGGCGCCGACGAGGAAGGCGACGCTCGCACCGGTCCGGAACTGACCACCGCCTCGGCGGCGGAGATGTTCGCGCTCATCGACGACGAATTCGGCGCCCTGGACGCCGATTCGGCCAGCCACGGGGGTTGAGGAAATGTCGGAAACCGAAGAACAGAAACTGCTGGACTACCTCAAGCGGGTCACCGGCGACCTGCGCCGCGCGCACCAGCGCATCCGTGCCCTGGAGGAGCGGGACGCCGAACCGATCGCGATCGTCGGGATGAGCTGCCGCTACCCGGGTGGAGTGAACTCGCCCGAGGACCTGTGGCAACTGGTGCACGCCGGCGGTGACGCGATCAGCGAATTCCCCAGCGACCGCGGTTGGGACGTGGCCGACCTGTACGACCCGGACCCGGACCGGCCGGGCAAGACATACACCCGCGAGGGCGGCTTCCTGTACGACGCGGCCGAGTTCGACGCCGGCTTCTTCGGCATCTCGCCGCGCGAGGCGCTGGCCACCGATCCGCAGCAGCGTCTGCTCCTGGAGACCGCGTGGGAGGCGTTCGAGCGGGCCGGCATCGACCCGGGCTCACCCGACGCGCGCTCGACCGGCGTGTTCACCGGGCTGATGTACCACGACTACGCGACCCGGCTGCGATCCGTGCCCGAGGGCATGGAAGGCCAGTTGGGGCACGGCAACGCGGGCAGCATCGCGTCGGGTCGGGTGGCCTACGCGCTCGGCCTGGAGGGGCCGGCCGTGACCCTGGACACGGCCTGCTCGTCCTCGCTGGTCGCGCTGCACTGGGCGGCCCAGGCGCTGCGCCGGGGCGACTGCTCGCTGGCCCTGGCCGGTGGCGTCACGGTGATGTTCACCCCGGGGGTGTTCCTCGAGTTCAGCCGGCAGCGCGGGCTGGCCCCCAACGGTCGGTGCAAGTCGTTTGCGAACGCGGCGGACGGCACCGGCTGGTCCGAGGGCGCGGGCATGTTGCTGCTGGAGAAGTTGTCGGACGCGCGGCGGCACGGGCATCCCGTGCTCGCCCTGGTCCGGGGCACCGCGGTCAACTCCGACGGCGGCGGCACCGGCCTGACCGTGCCCAACGGCGCCGCCCAGCAGCGGGTGATCCGGCAGGCCCTGGAGGCGGCCCGGCTGACCCCGGAGCAGGTGGACGCGGTCGAGGCGCACGGCACCGGCACCACGTTGGGCGACCCGATCGAGGCGCACGCGCTGCTGGCCACCTACGGCCGCGACCGGCCCGCCGAACAACCCCTGTGGCTGGGCTCGTTGAAGTCCAACCTGGGGCACACCCAGGCCGCCGCGGGGGTGGCCGGGGTGATCAAGATGGTGCAGGCGATGCGGCACGGCGTACTGCCACGCACGCTGCACGTGGACGAGCCCTCTGAGCACGTGGACTGGTCCTCGGGCGCGGTACGCCTGCTCACCGAGTCGATGGCGTGGCCGGACACCGGCCGGCCGCGCCGCGCGGGCGTGTCCTCGTTCGGGATCAGCGGCACCAACGCGCACGCGATCCTGGAACAGCCGCCCGCCCCCGCCGAGGACGAGCGCGACCCGGTCCCGGACGGCGTGCCGGTGCCGGTGCTGCTGTCGGCGCGCTCCGCCGACGCGCTGCGCGACCAGGCGCTGCGCCTGGGCCTGCACATCCGACTGCGGCCCGAAGAGCGGATCGCCGACATCGCCTGGTCGCAGGCGCACACCCGGGCGGTGTTCGGCCACCGGGCGGTGCTGGTGGCCGCCGATCAGGAGGAGTTGGCCGGCGCGCTCAAGACGCTCGCACGTGGGCAGAGCGGCGCCGCGGTGATCACCGGGCGCACCGGCACCACCGTGGCCCGCCCGAGCGGCCTGGGCTTCCTGTTCAGCGGACAGGGCAGCCAGCGACCGCGGATGGGCCGGTTGTTGCGCGAGACGGAGCCGGTGTTCGCCGAGGCGTTCGACGCCGCGTGCGCCGAACTGGACCTGCGGCTGGCCGGGCACGTCGAGGTGCCGCTGACGGAGGTGCTCGCGGCCGGGGAGGGTACGCCGACGGCGGCGCTCCTGGACCGCACGGTGTACACCCAGGCCGGGCTGTTCGCGTTGGAGGTGGGGCTGTTCCGGCTCGCGTGGAGCTGGGGGCTGCGGCCGGACCACCTGCTCGGCCACTCGATCGGCGAGCTCGCCGCCGCGCACGTGGCCGGTGTCTGGTCGTTGCCGGACGCGGCGGCGCTGGTGGCCGCGCGCGGGCGGCTGATGCAGGCGCTGCCGGCGGGCGGCGCGATGCTGGCGATCCAGGCGACGGAGGAGGAGGCGAACGCCGCGATCGCGGACCACCGGGGTGGGTTGGCCGTGGCGGCGGTGAACGGGCCGCACTCGGTGGTGCTCTCCGGCGACGCGGACGCGGTGGCGGCGGCTGCCCGGGAGTGGGCCGAGCGTGGTCGCAAGGCCACCCGGCTGCGGGTGAGCCACGCCTTCCACTCGCCGCACATGGACCCGATGGCGGCCGAGTTCCGCCGGGTGGCCGCCGCGCTGGAGGCGCGCGAACCGGAGATCCCGGTGATCTCCAACCTGACCGGGCGGCCCGCGACCGCCGACGAGTTGGGTTCGCCGGACTACTGGGTGCGACACGTCCGCGAGGCGGTGCGCTTCCACGACGGGGTGCGCGCCCTGGTCGGGCAGGGTGTGGGCACCTTCGTCGAACTGGGCCCGGACGGCGTGCTCAGCGCGATGGCCGGACAGTGCCTGACCGACGTCCCGGACGCGGTGGTGGTGCCACTGCTGCGCAAGGACCGGCCCGAGCCCCGCGCGGTCGCCGAGGCGCTGGCCCACGTGCACGTGCGCGGGGTCGCGGTGGACTGGTCGCGGGTGTTCGCGCCGCGGCGGGGACGCCGGGTGGAGCTGCCGACCTATCCGTTCCAGCGCCGCCGCTACTGGCTGGAGGATCGACCCGGATTCGGCCCCACGGCGGCCGACTCGCCGCTGTGGCACGCCGTCGAGCGCGAGGACGCGGCGGCACTGGCCCGCGAGCTGGACGCGGAGGACGAACAGGCGCTGCTGGAGTCGGCGCTGCCGCTGCTGGCCGACTGGTACCGGCGGCGGATGGAGGACCGGGAATCGGCCCCGGGTCTGCCCGACGACCTGCCCGAGCGGGCCGAGTCCGACGCGCGCTCGCAGGCGCTGCCCGCCCGGCTGGCCGTGCTCTCCCCGGACGAGCGGGTGCGGGCGCTGGGCGAGGTGGTGCGCGAACACGTGGCCGCCGTGCTCGGCCACCCCGATCCCGACGCGATCGAACCGGACAGCGAGTTCCTCGACCTGGGCTTCGCGTCGCTGACCGCGGTCGAACTGACCAAGCGGCTGGCCGAGGCGACCGGCCTGGAGCTGAACCCGACGCTGATCTACGACTACAACAACTCGGCGCTGGTGGCCGGCTTCATCGCCGACGAGTTGGCCCGCTCCGCCGCCTCGGCCGACGACGCCGTGCCGGACCTCACCCAGGAAGGCCACCGATGACCACCGCGACCGATCCGACCCGAACCGGGACGCCCGAAGCCCCGGATCCGCGCGATCCCGAACTACGCCTGGCCGCACTGTTCGACCCGGACACCCTGCTCCCGCGCGAACCCCGCGACGACAGCGGCGTACTCACCGCCGAGGGCAGCGTGCACGGCCTGCCGGTGCTCGCCTACTGCACCGACGCCACCCGGATGGGCGGCGCGCTGGGCTCGCCCGGCGCGGACCGGATCATCGCCGCGATCGACGACGCGGTGGACCGGGGCCTGCCGGTGATCGGGCTCTGGCACTCCGGCGGGGCCAAACTCGCCGACGGCGTGGCCTCGATGGACGGCGTGGGCCGGATGTTCGCCGCGATGACCCGCGCCTCGGGCCTGGTGCCGCAGATCTCCGTGGTGCTCGGCCCGGCCGCGGGCGCCGCCGCGTACGGTCCCGCGCTCACCGACATCGTGGTGATGGCGGAGACCGGCCGGATGTTCGTCACCGGCCCGGACGTGGTGCGCAGCGTCACCGGGGAGCAGATCGACATGGTCGGACTCGGCGGCGCCGAGGCACACGGCCGCCAGTCCGGGGTCGCGCACGTGACCACGGCATCCGAGGCCGAGGCGATCGAACAGGCGCGCACACTCGTGGAGTTGCTGAGCCGCCCGGGCCGGCCCGACCCGGCGGCGGTCGTCGGTGAGGCCGCGGAGAACCCCCGGCGACTGTTACCGGACCGGCCCCGGCGCGCCTACGACGTGCACCCGCTGGTCCGCGAACTCCTGGACGACCGGGCGTTCCTGGAACTCCAGGCGCGCTGGGCCGCGAACATCGTGATCGGCTTCGGCCGGCTCGCCGGCGGAACCGTCGGGGTGATCGCCAACAACCCGCTGCGCAAAGGCGGTTGCCTGGACTCGCTGTCCGCGGAGAAGTCCTCGCGGTTCGTCCGGATGTGCGACGCGCTCGGCGTACCGCTGGTGGTCCTGGTGGACGTGCCCGGCTATCTGCCCGGGGTCGGCCAGGAGTGGGGCGGGGTGATCCGGCGCGGCGCCAAGCTGTTGCACGCGTTCGCCGCCGCGGTGGTACCGCGGGTGACCCTGGTGACCCGCAAGTCCTACGGCGGCGCCTACATCGCGATGAACTCCCGTTCGCTGGGCGCGACCGCGGTGTACGCGTGGCCGGAGGCCGAAGTCGCGGTGATGGGCGCGGAGGCGGCCGTCGGCGTGCTGCACCGCAAGAAGATCGCGGCCACCGCCGAGGCGGACCGTCCCGCACTGCTGGCCCGCCTGGTCACCGAACACGAACAGGCTTCCGGCGGGGTGAGCCGGGCGCTGGACATCGGGGTGGTGGACGAGGTGATCGAACCCGACGAGACCCGCTTCCGGCTGGCCCAGGCGCTGGCCGGAGCGCCCGCCGACCGAGGCCGGCACGGCAACATCCCGCTCTGATCCGGACCGTCCGCGCACATCACCCACCGAGTCGAACCCGGTCGGATCCGGTCCAGGCCGGAGAGAGGCAACACACACAATGACCACGAGCGCAGCGAAACCCGCCGCCCCGCCGGCGGAGCGCAGCAAGGCCCTGATCCTGGTGGTGATCGGCCTCGCCCAGTTGATGGTGGCGCTGGACACCTCGCTGGTGAACCTCATCCTGCCCTGGGCACAGCGTGACCTGGGCATGTCCGACTCCAGCCGGCACCTGCTCGCGGCGGCCTACATGGTCGCCTACGGCAGCCTGTTGCCACTGGGCGGACGGATCGCGGACCGGGTCGGCTACCGCCGCACCCTGCTGGTGGGCCTGGTCGGCTTCGCCGCGTCCTCGCTGGTGGCCGGCCTCGCGCAGAACACCGAGTTCCTGGTCACCGCGCGCACCGTGCAAGGCGTGTTCGGCGCGATCCTGGCCCCGTCCACACTGGCCATCCTGACCACCACGTTCACCGAACCCAAGGAACGCGGGCGGGCGTTCGGCCTGTACACCGCGATCGTCGCGGCGGGCAGCGGCCTGGGCATGGTGGCCGGCGGCGGCCTCACCGAGTACCTGAGCTGGCGCTGGTGCCTGTACCTGAACGTGCCGATCGCGGTGATCGCGGTGGTCGGCGCGCTGATCGTGCTGCCGGACACCCGGGGCCACCGGGAGACCGCGCTCGACCTGCCCGGCGCGGTGCTCGGCGGCGGCGGCATGGTGGCGCTGATGTACGGGATCAGCACGGCCGGCGCCAACGGGTGGGGCTCCACCGAGGCGGTCACCCTGCTGGTCGGCTCGGTGGTCCTGCTCGCGGGCTTCGCGATCCGCCAGTCCAAGGCGACCCAACCGCTGTTGCCACTGCGGTTGTTGGCCGACCGCAGCCGGGCGGGCGCGCTGATCGTGATCGCGCTCGGCGCGCTGGGCCCGTTCGGGCTGTACCTGTTCCTGACCTACCAGCTCCAGGTGATCATGGACTACTCGCCGGTGGAGGCGGGGTTGGCCTGTGTGCCGCTGACCGTGGCGACGGTGATCTCCGCCGGGGTGATCAGCAAGCTCCAACCGGTGGTCGCGCCGCGCACGATGATCGTGCCCGGACTGATCGCCGGCGCGGTGGCGATGGTGATGTTCGCGCAGATGGACGAGAACAGTTCGTACCCGCTGCTGATCCTGCCCGCGCTGGTGCTGCTCGGCTTCACCCTGGGCATCGTGCACATCCCGGCCACCAACGCCGCGCTGAGCGGACTGCACCCGCGCGACGCGGGCTCGGTGTCGGCGTTCACGTTCGCCGCGCAACAACTCGGCGGCGCGATGGGCACCGCGCTGTTCAACACCATCGCCACCACCGCGACCGCCTCCTACGTCCTGCAACACCACGACCAGGCCACCGTCCTGGCGGACGGACACGGCTTCCGGGTGGCCACCATGTGGTCCGCCGGACTGATGGTGTTCGCGGCCGTGGTCGCCGCAGTACTGATCAACGCGAAGGCCACCCGACAGACCCTGGACGACCCGCCGCCGGCCGAGGACCTGCCCGACGTCGCCGCCGCCACCCCGGCCACGCGGTCGTGATCCGGCGGGCGCCCCGAGCGGGCGGCAGCCGGGGCGCGATCCTCGCGGTGGTCGCCACGGCGCAACTGATGGTGGTGCTGGACGTCACCGTGGTGAACATCGCGCTGCCCTCCACGCAGCGCGAGTTGGGCCTGTCGGACGCGGGCAGGCAGTGGGTGATCACCGCCTACACGCTGGCCTTCGGCGGCTTCCTGCTCGCGGGCGGCCGGATCTCCGACCGGATCGGGCGTACCCGGGGCCTGCTGGTGGGGCTGACCGGGTTCGCCATCGCGTCCGCCGCCGGCGGTGCCGCCGCGAACGCCGGCACGCTGATCGCCGCGCGCGCCGCGCAGGGGCTGTTCTCCGCGCTGCTGGCGCCGTCCGCGCTGGCCCTGCTGACCACGACGTTCACCGGGACCAAGGAACGCGCCCGCGCGTTCGGCGTGTACGGCGCGGTGCTCGCCGCGGGCGGCGCGCTCGGCCTGGTGGTCGGCGGGTTGTGCACGCAGTACCTGGACTGGCGCTGGTGCCTGTACCTGAACTCGCCGATCGCGGTGGGTGCGCTGATCGCGGGCCTGGCGGTACTGCCGCGCGAGGACTCGTCCGCCGCGGAGCGCGCGAGTACGGGCCGACTGGGCCTGTTCGACGTGGCACTGGGCAGCGGCTCGATGGTCGCGCTGGTGTACCTGCTCACCGAGGCGGGCGCACACGGCTGGGGATCCACCCGGGTGTGGGCGCTCATCCCGGTCGCGATCGTGCTCCTGGCCGCCTTCGTGCTGCGCCAGCGCCGATCGGCGGACCCGCTGCTGCCGATGGCGGTGCTCGCCGACCGCAACCGGGCCGCGGCGTTCGTCACCATCGGGCTGACCGCGATCGGCATGTTCGGCATGTTCCTGGTGCTGACCTACCAACTCCAGGGCATCATGCGCTACTCGCCCCTGCGCACCGGGGTGGCGATGTTGCCGATGGCGGTCGCGGTGGTGTTGTCGGCGATGCTGATCGCGGCCCGACTGCTGCCCCGGCTGCCCGCGCGGGTGCTGATCGTGCCCGGCCTGGTGCTGTCCGCGGCGGGCCTGCTGGTGCTGACCCGGCTCACCCCGGACAGCACCTACGTCACCGGCGTGCTGCCCGCGCTGCTCCTGCTGGGCATCGGCTCCGGCATCACCTTGATGCCGTCGGTCGCCAGCACGATGAACGCCGTCGAACCCCGGTACACCGGCACCGTCTCGGCGTTCACCACCACGTCCCAACAATTGGGCGGCTCGATCGGCACGGCGCTGCTGAACACGATCGCCACCAGCGCCACCGCCTCCTACGCCGGCGGTCGGGGCGACTTGGTCCAGGCCGCGGACCGGGCCCGGGCGACCGTGCACGGCTACGCGGTCGCCTGCGGGTGGGCCACCGGAATCCTGCTCCTGTGCGCGGTCCTCGCGGGCGTGCTGATCAACGCCGGGCCGCAGGGCGAGCAGACCAAGAACCCCGACGAGGAGGCACCGGCGACCGCAGAGAACCCGGAGACACCCGGAAACCCGGGAACCCCCGAGAACCCCGAGATCCGCGAGCACCCGGAGATCCCCGAGATCACCGAGAACCCCGAGTACCCCGTGCGGATCGACACAGACGAGCAAGAAAGCAGGGCACGACGTTGACCACCTTCGGAACCACCACCGCCTGGACCGAACCGCCCTCCGGGCACGCCGAGATGCTGGACTGGCTCGCCGAGCGGCGCGCGAAGGACGGACCGTGGCAGGACGAAAAGGGCAACTGGCACGTCTTTCGCTACCGCGACGTGCTCGACGTACTGAACGACCACACCACCTTCTCCTCGGACCTGCGTGATCTCTCGCCCCGGCACGCCGAGTTCGACGTGTTCAAGAAGGGCCTGTTCATCAGCATGGACGAGCCCCAGCACCGCAAGCTGCGCGGGCTGGTCAGTCAGGCGTTCACCCCCAAGGTGGTCGGGAAGCTGGCGCCGCGGGTGGCCGAGATCGCGCACGAGATGCTGGACGCGGTGCAGGACCGGGATCGGATCGAGTTGGTCGGCGACCTGGCCTACCCGCTGCCGGTGATCGTGATCGCCGAACTGATCGGCGTCCCGACCAGCGACCGGGCCACCTTCCAGCGGTGGGCCGACGCGCTCCTGGGCATCGGCGGCGAGGTGACCGCGGCGCCCGACGGCGAGGTGCTGAGCAGCCTGACGCTGACCCTGCGGGAGATGAACGCCTACCTGCTCGACCACATCCGCAGCCGCCGGGCCAACCCGAACGGCGACCTCACCAGCAACCTGATCGCCGCCGAGATCGACGGCGAGCACCTCGAGGACGAGGAGATCGTCGGCTTCGTCGGCATGCTGCTCCTGGCCGGGCACATCATGACCACGCTGATGATCAGCGCCACGCTGTCCTGCCTGGACGACCACCGCGACGCGATTACCGAGATCCGCCGCGAACCGGACGCGCTGCCCGGCGCGATCGAGGAGGTGCTGCGCTTTCGCACCCCCTCGGTCCGCCAGGAGCGGCTGGCGCTGCGCGAGGCGACGGTCGGCGGCGGCCTGGTGCCGGCCGGGGCCTCACTGGTGTTGTGGTTGTCCGGGGCCAACCGGGACGCGGGCCAGTTCCCCGACGCCGACCGGTTCGACATCCGCCGCACGCCCAACGCGCACCTGAGTTTCGGGCGCGGCATCCACCACTGCATCGGCGCACCGCTGGCCCGGTTGGAGTGCAAGACCGTGCTGGAGGTGCTGTTCGGCCGCTTCACCGAGTTCGCGGGCGCGGGCGCCGTCCCGCACGACGCGCGCTCGTCGTTCGCGCCGCTGAAGCTGCCGCTGGACGTGACCTGGGCCTGACCCGACCACCCGGCCCCGCCCGCCCCGCCCCGCCCGTCGCCGAACGCGGCCGGGTCGGGGCGGGGCGCCGCGCGGCCTTTGTACTCACCGAAGACGAGGGCATGCGATGAACGTCACCACCTCCGCGCAGGGCACCTGGCTGCGGAGCTATCACCCGACCCCCGAGGGACGTCCCCGGCTGGTCTGTTTCCCGCACGCGGGCGGCTCGGCGAGCTTCTTCTTCGCCTTCGCCAAGGCCCTGGCCCCCTCGGTCGAGGTGCTCGCGGTGCAGTATCCCGGGCGCCAGGATCGCCGGCACGAGCCCTGCGTCGACGACCTGGCGCGGCTCGCCGACGAGATCGCCGAGATCATGCCCGCGTGGGCCGACCGACCGCCGGCCTTCTTCGGGCACAGCATGGGCGCGACGCTGGCCTTCGAGGTGGCGCTGCGGCTCGGCGCGCGCCCGGGCGCGGTCGGACCGAGCCGGCTGTTCGTCTCGGGCCGCCGGGCGCCCGGGCGGCACCGGACCGAGACCGTGCACCTGCGCGACGACGCGGGGCTGATCGACGAATTGTTGCTGCTCAACGGCACCGAGCCGGGCGTACTGCTGGACGACGACGTGCTGCGGATGGTGCTGCCGTCGTTGCGTGCCGACTACCGGGCGATCGAGCGCCACGTGGTGCGCCCCGGGGCCCGGGTGGACTGCCCGATCACGGTCCTGGTGGGCGACGCCGACCCGAAGGTCACGGTGGACGAGGCCCGGGCCTGGCGCGAGCACACCACGGTGGGTACCGCGGACATGTCCGTCTTCCCGGGCGGACACTTCTACCTCAACGAGCACCGGCCGGCCGTCGTCGACCTGATCACCGCCGCATTGCTCGCCCCCGACGCCTCGATCTGATCACCGCCGCGCTGCCGGCACCCGGCGCCTCGGTGCGAGCGCATCCCGACCGCCCGGCTCCGGGCACGCCACAGGGCGGGTCGGCTTCGTCTCGTGGACGAAGGCGGCCCGCCGAAGCGGCGCGCGGACGATCAGGCCGACTCCGGGTTCACCGGGATCCGGCCGGTCATCCGCTCCATGCCGCTGATCCAGTTGTCGCGCAGCGCCGCCGTGGCGGCCGGCACGTCACCGGCGCGCAGGTGCTCGGCGATCCGGCAGTGCTCCTCGGCCTCGCGCTCCAACAGCGTGTCCTCGCCCGCGATCAGGTGGGTGTAGCGGCGCATGCCCGCCTTCACGCTGGTCACCAGGTCCAGCAACCGCTCGTTGGGGCATTTCCCGAGCAGCAGATCGTGCCACTCGTCGTCGTGCCACTCGATCTCCGACTGCTCCGCCACCGGATCCGGGAAGCCCCGGGCCAGACGCAGCAACTCCGGTGCCATTTCCCGGAGTTCATCCGGATCGGAGAGCTCCAGTGCGAGTGACTCCAGACCCGCGACGATTTCGCACAGCTCGCGGAACTCCTTGCTGCTGACCGGTGCGAACCGGAAGCCGCGCCCCTGATTGCTCTCCAGGACGCCTTCGCCGGCCAGGGTGATCAGGGCTTCGCGCAGGGGAGTGCGACTCACGCCCAACTCGGCCGCGAGCACCACCTCGTTGATGTCCTTGCCTGCCGCGAAGTCGCCTCTGTCGAGGCGCAGAAGCAACTCCTCGCGGATCTGCTCCCGCAGAGGTCGCCGCTGGATGGCCATGTGTCGGTTACTCCTCGTGTTGATCGGCGTCGATATCTGGTGCTTGACATAACGCACCGCACACACCTTGAATTATGAATACAGAATACATGAACGGGAGGTCGACGTGCGGTTGACGCGAGTGCCGGGATTGCTGTTCGGGGGTGACTACAACCCCGAACAGTGGCCGGAGGAGGTCTGGGCCGAGGACGCCAAGCTGATGGTCGAGGCGGGCGTGAACATGGCCACCGTCGCGGTCTTCTCCTGGTCACGGCTGGAACCGCGCCCCGGGGAGTACGACTTCGGCTGGCTGGACCGGGTGCTCGACCTGCTGCACGAGCACGGCATCGCCGCCGACCTGGCCACCGCGACCGCGACCCCGCCGCCGTGGTTGGTTCGCGAGCACTCGGAGCTGCTGCCGGTCGACGCGAACGGCACCCGGCTGGAGTTCGGCTCCCGCCAGGGCTACTGCCCCAGCTCGCCGATCTTCCGCGCGGCCACCGTCCGGTTGGCCCGGGCGATGGCCGAGCGCTACGCCGAGCACCCCGCCCTGGCCATGTGGCATATCGGGAACGAGTACGCGGACCACACGCTCGAATGCTTCTGCGACGAGTCCGCCCGGCACTTCCGGCGTTGGCTGAGCGAGCGATACCAGGACATCGACGGCCTCAACGCCGCCTGGGGCACCTCCTGCTGGGGCCAGCACTACACCGACTTCGAGCAGATCGCCCCGCCGCGCAAGGCACCGGGCCCGGTCAACCCGGCCCAGGTGCTGGACTGGCGGCGGTTCTGCTCGGACGCGCTCCTGGAGTGCTTCGAGGCGGAGAAGAGCGTGCTGCGCGAGGTCACCCCGGACATCCCGGTGACCACGAACTTCATGAGCATCCTGCACGGGCTGGACTACTGGAAGTGGGCCGGCGCCGAGGACATCGTCAGCGACGACGCCTACCCCGACCCGGCCGACCCCACCTCGCACGTGGGCATCGCGGTGAGCTACGACCTGATGCGCTCGCTCAAGCGGCGCCCGTGGCTGCTGCTGGAACAGGCCCCGAGCGCGGTGAGCTGGCGTGAGGTCAACGTGCCCAAGCCGCCCGGCAAGATGCGCCTGGACAGCCTCCAGGCACTCGCGCACGGCGCCGACGGGGTGATGTTCTTCCAGTGGCGCCAGGCCCGGTACGGACCGGAGAAGTTCCACTCCGCCCTCCTGCCGCACGGTGGTGTGCAAACCCGCGGATGGCAGGACACGCTACGCCTGGGCGGCGACCTGCAAAAGCTCGCCGAGATCGCCGGCACGCACACCGCCGCGGACGTCGCGCTGCTCCTGGACTGGTCCTCGTGGTGGGGCCTGGAGGCCCCCGAGTCGATGCCGTCCAAGCGGCTGGAACTCAAGCGACTCCTGAACGCCTGGTACGCGCCGCTGCACGCCCGCGGGATCACCGTGGACCTGGCCCCGCCGGACCGCGACCTGTCCGGGTATCGCGTGGTCATCGCCCCCAACCTCTACCTGTGCACCGACGAACAGGCCGAGAACCTGCGGGCGTTCGGCGGCGAACTGATCGTCGGCCCGTTCAGCGGCGTGGTCGACTCCGCCGACCGGGTACACCCCGGCGGCGCACCCGGTCCGCTGCGCGACCTGCTCGGCCTGAGCGTCGACGAGTTCTGGCCGCTGGCCGACGGAGTGGGCCAGAGCGTGCGGTACGCCGACGGCACCCCGGGCACCGCGACCCGGTGGGCCGAGTGGCTGCGACCCGAGGGCGCCACGCCGATCGCCGACTACGAGGGCGGCGACCTGGCCGGACAACCCGCGATCACCCGGCTCGGCCGGGCCACCTACGTGGGCTGCGCCCTCGACGACGTCACCCCGATCCTGACCGACGTACTGACCCGCGCCGGCGTGCGCCCCGTCGCGGACGTACCGCCCGACGTCGAGGCGTGCCTGCGGACCGGGCCCGACGCCGACTACCTGTTCCTGCTCAACCACGGCACGACCACCGCGGCACTGACCCTGCGCGCCCCCGGCACGGACCTGCTGACCGGGCGCGACCTGCACGGCCCGATCGAAATCGGGCCCAGGGACGCCGTGGTGCTGCGCACCGCTCACGAGGGAGAGAAGTGACCCACCCCTACATACCCAATGCCGAGCCGGCCGTGCGGGCCGAGATGCTGGCCGCGATCGGGGTCGAGTCCATCGAGGACTTCTACACCGACATCCCCGCCGCGCTGCGCCTGAACCGGCCGCTCAACCTGCCCGCGCCGATGAACTCGGAAACCGAACTGGTCCGGCACATGCGCGGGTTGCTCGGACGCAACACCGACACCACCGAGGTGCTCAGCTTCCTCGGCGGCGGCTGCTACCCGCACCACGTGCCCGCCGTGTGCGACGAGATCAACTCGCGCGGCGAGTTCCTCACCGCCTACGCGGGCGAACCGTACGAGGACCACGGCCGCTTCCAGGCGCTCTTCGAGTACGTCAGCATGATGGGTGAACTCCTGGAACTGGACGTCGTCAACGTCCCGACCTACGACGGCTTCCAGGCCTCCGGCACCGCGCTGCGGATGGCCGCGCGCTACACCGGCCGGTCCAAGGTGCTGGTCACCGCCGCGATCGGCGCGGACAAGCTGAGCAAGCTGCACGACTTCCTCGCGCCCGACATCGAGATCGTCATGATCCCGGTCGCCGAGAACGGCGAGGCCGGCGCCTTCACCGTCGACGACACCGTCGCCGCGGTCTACCTGGAGAGCCCCAACCTCTACGGCGTGGTCGAGGCCCGGACCGCCGAGATCGCCGAACTCGCGCACGCCGAAGGCGCGTTGCTCGTGGTCAGCGCGGACCCGATCTCGCTCGGCGTGCTCGCCCCGCCCGCCACGCTCGGCGCGGACATCGTCTGCGGCGACATCCAGTCGCTGGGCATGCACCAGAACTACGGTGGCGGTCACGCCGGTTACATCGCCACCCGCGACGAACCGCGCCTGGTCGCCGAGTTCCCCTCGCGTCTGTTCGGCATCGCGCCGACCGCGGTGCCGGGCGAATACGGCTTCGGCGACGTCTTCTACGACCGCACCTCCTTCGCGCTGCGCGAGGAGGGCAAGGAATGGGTGGGCACCGCCGCCTCGCTGTGGGGCATCACGGCCGGCGTCTACCTTGCGCTGATGGGCCCGGAGGGCATGCGCGAACTGGGCGAGACGATCCTGGCCCGGACCCGCTACGCGATGGACGAACTCGCCGCGGTCCCCGGGGTACGGGTGCGGCACGCCGCCGCCGTGCACTTCCGCGAGTTCGCGATCGAGGTGGCCGACACCGACGCGCTGCTCACCGCGCTGCGCGCACACGGCATCTACGCCGGCATCGCGCTGGACGCCACAACGCTGCTGGTCTGTGTGACCGAGCGGCACACCAAGGACGACATCGACACGCTGGTGCGAGCGGTACGAGAGGTGCAGGGCTGATGGGTGCCGTCGGAGAATCCTTCGCGAAGTTGCCGATCGAGGCCAAGCCGCCGCTGCGCCGGTTCCACCAGGCGCGCTGGGACGAGCCGATCATCTTCGATCACTCCAGCCCCGGCCGGCGCGGCATCGGGGTGCCCGAGGCGGGCGTGCCCGCCGTCGAACTGCCCGCCGGGATACGGCGCGAGACGCCGCCCGCGCTGCCGCAGATGTCCCAGCTGCACGTGCTCCGGCACTACATGCGACTGTCCCAGGAGACCGTGGGCGTCGACCTCGGCATCGCCGTCGGCCAGGGCACCTGCACGATGAAGTACAGCCCCAAGATCAACGACCGGTTCGTCAGCGACCCGAAGATCGCCGAACTGCACCCGGCACAGCCCGAGGACAGTGTGCAGGGCGTGCTCGCGATCTACTGGCAGCTGGAGCAGATGCTCAAGGAGATCTCCGGTCTGGACCGGGTCAGCCTGCAACCGGGCTCCGGTTCGGCGGCGATCTACGCCAACATCGCGATGATCCGCGCCTACCACGCCTCCCGGGGCGAAGGCGAGCAGCGCGACCAGGTCATCACCACGATGTTCTCGCACCCCACGAACGCGGCCTCCCCCAAGACCGCCGGGTACGAGGTGATCACTTTGATGCCGGACGCCGACGGCTACCCGGACATCGAGGCGCTGCGCGCGGCCGTGGGCCCGCGCACCGCCGCGCTGATGATCACCAACCCGGAGGACACCGGGATCTACAACCCCCGGATCGCCGAGTTCGTCGAACTCGTGCACGGAGTCGGTGGGTTGGCCTGCTACGACCAGGCCAACGCGAACGGCATCCTGGGCATCACCCGGGCCGCCGACGCCGGGTTCGATCTGTGCCACTTCAACCTGCACAAGACCTTCTCCACGCCGCACGCGTCCGGCGGTCCGGCCGCGGGTGCCTGCGGCGTCGCGGAGAAGCTGGTGCCGTTCATGCCCGGCCCCACCATCGAGTTCGACGGCGAGCGCTACTTCCTGGACTCCGACCGGCCGCAGTCGATCGGCAAGAACCGGCCCTACCTGGGGGTCACCCAGAACGTGGTGCGCGCCTACGCGTGGATCATGGCGCTGGGGGCCGAGGGCCTGCGGCAGGTGGCCGAGACGGCGGTGCTGAACAACAACTACCTGATGCACAAGGTGTTGCAGATCCCGGGCGCCTCCGCCCACTGGGACAAGCGCCGGCTGGAGCAGGTCCGCTACTCGTGGCAGGGCCTGTACGAGGACACCGGCGTGCACTCGGAGGAGATCGGCGTGCGCGCGGCCGACTTCGGGGTGCACTACTGGACCAGCCATCACCCGTACCTGGTACCCGAGCCGTTCACCCTGGAGCCGACCGAGTCGTACTCCAAGGAGGATCTGGACGAGTACGCCGCGATCCTGGCGCACGTCGCGGACGAGGCGCGCAGCGAACCGGAGTTCGTCAAGGGCGCGCCCTACAACCAGACCGTGCACAAGATCGACCCGACCTGCCTGGACGACCCGGAGCAGTGGGCCATGACCTGGCGGGCCTACGTCCGCAAGCACCTGTCATGAGAATCGGCCTGATCGTCAACCCGGTGGCCGGCCTCGGCGGGGCGGCCGGGCTCAAGGGCAGCGACGGCGCCGACGTGCAGCGCGAGGCGCTCGCCCGCGGCGCGACCGCCCGGGCGGGGGAGCGCGCGGCGGTGGCCGTGCGCGCGCTCCTGAGCGCCCGCCCGGACACCGTCGTGGTCACCGTGGCCGGCACGATGGGCGAGAACTCCGTGCGCGCCGCCGGCGCGGTACCCGAGCTGGTGGCGTGCGCACCGGGGGAGCCGTCCTCGTCCGCCGACACCCGGGCGGGCGTCCGGGCGTTGGCGGCGGTGGACCTGCTGCTGTTCGCGGGCGGCGACGGTACCGCGCGGGACGTGCTCGACGCCGGGCCGACCGCGCCGGTGCTCGGCATTCCGGCGGGCGTCAAGGTCTACTCCGGCTGCTTCGCGGTCGGCCCGGCGGCGGCCGGCCACGCCGCCGCCGAGTTCGCCGGGGACACCGCCGAGGCCGAGGTGGTGGACCTGGACGAACAGGCCTACCGCGAGGGCCGGGTCAGCCCCCGGCTCTACGGCACACTGACCGTGCCCGCGGCCCGGGTACGGCTGTCCGGCCGCAAGACCGGCTCCTCGGGCGCCGCGCCGGAGACCGTCGAGGGCATCGCCCGCGAAGTGGTCGCCCGGATGCGCCCGGGCGTGCGCTACATCCTGGGCCCGGGCACCACCACGCGAGCGGTGGGCCGCGCGCTGGGCGCCGAGTCCACGCTGCTCGGCGTGGACGTGGTCGCCGACGGCTTGCCGATCGGGGTGGACCTGAGCGAGCGCGCGCTGCTCGACCTGGTGGACGGGCACGAGACGGATGCCGTGGTGTCGGTGATCGGCGGCCAGGGCTTCGTGCTCGGTCGCGGCAACCAGCAGATCAGCCCGTCGGTGCTGGCCCGCGTGCACGCTCTGACCGTGCTCGCCACCCGCACCAAGCTGGCCGCGCTCGGTGGCCGGCCGCTGTTGGCGGACACCGGGGACCCGGCCACGGACGCGCGGTTGAGCGGTTTCGTCAAGGTGATCACGGGCTACCGCGAGAGCGTCCCCTATCGAATTGTTCCTGCGAGTGAGGAGTGCTCCGGATGAACGGGATGACTGGATCCCTGCACGGCAAGGTCGCCATCGTCACCGGCGGCGGCTCGGGCATCGGCCGGGCCACCGCGCTGATGTTCGCCGCGGAGGGCGCGGACGTGGTGATCGCCGACATCGACGCGGCGGCCGCGACCCGCACCGCGGAGGAGATCACCGCGCAGGGCGCCCGGGCGGTCGGGGTCAAGGCGGACGTGTCCGCCGAGGCGGACTGCGTGTCCGTGGTGTCGACGGCGGTGCAGACCTTCGGCGGGCTGCACGTGCTCTTCAACAACGCCGGCATCATCCGGCGCGCGGACGCGATCGGCACCACGGTCGACGAGTGGGACCGGGTGATGGCGGTCAACGTGCGCTCGGTCTTCCTGATGTGCAAGCACGCCGTCCCCGCGATGAGCGACGGCGGTTCCATCGTCAACACCGGTTCCGGCTGGGGGCTCAAGGGCGGCGGCAACGCGATCTCCTACTGCGCGTCCAAGGCCGCCGTGGTCAACATGACCCGCGCCCTGGCGATCGACCACGCGGCGGCGGGCATCCGGGTCAACTCGGTCAACCCCGGTGACACGGACACCCCGATGTTGCGCGAGGAGGCCCGGCAGTTGGCGGAGGACTGGACGGCCTTCGCAGCCGACGCGGCGGACCGCCCGATGGGCCGGTCCGGCACGCCCGACGAGATCGCCCGCGCGGTGTTGTTCCTGGCCTCCGACGCGGCCAGCTACATCACCGGCACCGCCCTCGTCGTAGACGGCGGCGGCCTCGCCTAGTCATCCCGGCCCCGTTCCCGTCGTCGCCAGCGGCGACGGGCCCGGGACCGGTCCCAGCACGCGTACGTCCCGCACACATCCCCCCGGAGGCACAACGTGTCATTTTCCCGCGCAGCGAAGACCGTCGCCGTGCTGGCCGCCGGTGCCGCACTCGCCGCAACCACCGGTTGCGGCGGGAGCAGCGGCTCCGGCTCCGGCTCCGGCAAGACCACCGTCACCTGGTCGACCTGGGGCAACCCGGAGGAACTCGCCCGGTTCAAGGACTTCGAGAAGGACTTCGGCAAGCGCCACCCCGACATCAAGCTGAAGCTCCAGGCGGTCCCCTCCTACAGCGACTACCACTCCAAGCTGCTCACCCAGCTCTCCTCCAAGACCGCGCCCGACGTGTTCTACGTCGGCGACGACTTCATCGGGAAGTTCGTCTCCGCCGGGGTGGTCTCGCCGCTCAACGAGAAGATGGCGGCCCCGGACAGCAAGGCCAAGCCGGAGGACTTCTTCGACGGCCTGTACGGCGGCGCCAAGAAGGACGGGCAGATCTACGGCATACCCAACGACGCCAACCCCGAGGTGCTCTGGTACGACAAGCAGGCGCTCAAGGACGCCGGCATCACCGAGGACCCGGCCACGCTGAACGCCCAGGGCAAGTGGACGATGGCCACCTACCTGGAGATGAACCGCAAGCTCAAGGCGGCGGACAAGGCCGGCTCGATCTTCTACAACTGGTACGGCTCGACCTACAGCATGATCAACGGCTTCGGCGGCAAGGTGTACGACGGCGGCAAGTTCGTCGGCAACACCGACCCCAAGTCGCGCGAGGCATTGAAGACCCTGGCCGACGGCTACCAGAACGGGACCTTCCTGGTCGCCGACAACCTGCCCGAGGGCAACGGCTCGGATGTGCAGTTCATCAAGCACAAGGCCGGTTTCTCCGCGGGCGGCCGATGGATGATCGACACCGTCAAGAAGGGACAGCAGGACAACTACGACATCGTGCCGTTCCCGTCCCAGACCGGCGTGCTGATGCCGCAGACGGTGGGCACCTCCTTCCTGGCGCTGAACAAGGACGCCAAGAACGCGCAGGCGGCCTGGACGTTCCTGTCCGAGTTCGTCTCCAAGGACGGCCAGACCACGCGCCTGAAGGGCGGCGGCAACGCGGTGCCCTCGGTCAAGGGCGCGGACAGCGTGGTGATGGAGGGCTACCCCGCGCACGCGCAGACCTTCATCGACACCCGTGACGGCGGCTTCGCCAACTACCCGGAGGAGGCCGGTGTCCCGGAGCTGACGGCGAGCATCAACGAACTGCTGATGAAGTTGTGGACCGGCAAGATCGGCTTCGACCAGGCGATGAACGACCTCGGCTCGCTCGTCTCCGGCAAACTGCGCTGACCGGGGGCCCGCCGTGACCACGTCCACGCTCAGCCGCACCACCGACGCACGGCGCCCGGCCACCGAAACCCCCGAGCGGGGGGGGGGGGGTGGGGGGGGGGGGGGGGGGGGGGGGGGGGGGGGGGGCCCCCTCCCCCCCCCCCAAACGGGCGCGCCGTCTG
>NZ_JBVHLU010000090.1:0-44413 GCF_055558835.1 Embleya sp. NPDC025285 | reverse complement strand
CGGCCGGTGGTACGGCGGTTCGTACCACCGGCCGCGCTCAGCCGAAGCGCTCAACCCGAATGCGAGTGGTCGGCACCCCCGCCGAGGTGAGCAACCGGCCCGCGTGCTCGGCGAAGCCGGTCGAGCCGCACACGAACACCTCGTAGCGCTCGTCCGCGAGCACCGCCGCCACGTGCGGCGCGAGCGTCTCCGCGCGCAGCCGGCCCACCGGATGCGGATACCCGCTCGGTGCCGCGCGACTGTACAGCACGGTGTGCTCCTCGCCCGGCAGCGCGGCCAACTCGCGTGCGTACAAAAGGTCTTCCGGGGTGCGCGCACAGGCCACCAGGCGCAGTGGCACGGCGAGCCCGCGCCGCCGGCGGTGGCGGACCATGGCCATCAGCGGGACCAGGCCGGAACCGCCGGCCACGAGCAGCGCCGGTCGATCGCCCGCCCACGCGAAGAATCCGCCGAGCGGGCCGCGTACCTCCAGCAGGTCCCCGGGCCGGGCCACATCGTGCACGAAGCCGGACACCTCACCGCCCGGCATGCGGTCGACGGTGAACTCGATGTGCCCGGCGTCGTCCGGCGCCGAGCCGACCGAGTAGTGCCGCTGCGCGGTGTACCCGTCGGCGGCGGTGAGCCGCAACATGTAGTGCTGGCCCGCGACATGCGCGTTCCACACCGGCAGCGCGAGTCGTACGGTGACCGCGTTGGGGGTCTCGCGGCGCACCTCGACCACTGTCGCGGCCTGCCAGTCCACCTTCCCGCGCAGACTCGGCGCGGCCCGACCGGGCGCGGCGAAGGCCGGAATCGGCGGCGCGCCGGGCCCGTTCGCCCCGCCCGCCTCGGTCACCGCGGTCGCCTCAGTCACCCGAGTACCTTTCCTCCGCCCACGGGTCGCCGCGGTGGTGATAGCCGTTGACCTCCCAGAAGCCCGGCTCGTCGTGGTCGAGCAGACGCAGGCCCGCGATCCACTTGACGCTCTTCCAGAAGTACAGGTGCGGCACCAGCAGCCGGGCCGGCCCGCCGTGTGCCGGGGTCAGCGGGGCGCCCTCGAAGTCGAACGCGATCCAGGCCCGGCCGCCGGTCAGGTCGGCGAGCGTGAGGTTGGTGGTGTAGCCCGTGTGCGAGTAGGCCACCGCGTGGGTGGCCGTGGCCAGGGGGTCGGCCTCGGCCAGGAACGTGTCCAGCGAGACGCCGGTGAAGTCGGTGCTCAGCTTGGACCAGGACGTGACGCAGTGGATCGGCCCGTCGTAGCTCTCGCGGGGCAGCGCGCGGGCCTGCTCCCAACTCCACGCGCGCGGCCCCTCGACCAGTCCGTCGATCCGGAACGACCAGTCGGCCGGCGCCAGTTCGGGGGTGACCTCGGCGGAGAGCACGGGGAAGTCGTGGCGCGCGTCGTACTGACCCGGTGGCAGCCTGGGGTCGCGTTCGGCGGCGGTGTGCCGGCCGACGAAGCCGCGCGTGGTGGAACTCATGGCGCGACCTCCGATGCTCGCGTCGGTGTGGTGTCGTTCATTTCGGGATCCCGATTCGGTCGACCGGACGGGTTCGGCAGCGTGGCGGCGAGCGCGTTCAGCTCCTCGATCGCCGCGCCCTCGTCGATCGTAAGCAGTCGACGATCGCGCATGACGATCCGGCCGTCGATCACGGTGTCCCGTACGTCGGCGGGCCCGGCCGCGTAGGCGAGCATCGACCACGGGTCGTGTCGGGGCGTCAGGTGCGGCCGGTTCAGGTCCAGGACGACCAGGTCGGCCGCCTTGCCGACCTCGATCGACCCGGTCAGCGCGCCGATCCCGATCGCCCGCGCGCCGTCGACGGTGGCCATCCGCACCGAGGCGCGCGCCCCGATCAGGGTCGGGTCGGGCGCCGCGCCGGGGGTGACCCGGTGCAGCGTCGCGGCGGCGCGGATCGGGCCGAACAGGTCGAGCGCGTTGGCGCTGACCGCGCCGTCGGTGCCCAGGCCCACCGGCACGCCGGCGGCCAGCAGTTCGGGCAGCGGGGCCACCCCGGAGGCGAGCTTGAGATTGGACACCGGGCAGTGCGCGACGCCCGCGCCGGACGCCGCGATCAGCGCGATCTCCTCGCCGGTGAGGCAGACCGCGTGCGCCAGCAGGGTGCCCGGGCGGAGCAGCCCGAGGTCGTGCAGGAGCTCCACCGGGCGGCGGCCGTACCGAGCGCGCACGTTCGCCACCTCGACCGCGTTCTCGGCGGCGTGGATGTGCAGCAGCGCGTCGTGCTCGCGGGCCAGTTCGGCCACCGCGAGCAACTGCTCCGGGGCCAGCGTGTACGCGCTGTGCGGGGTCACGCAGCGGGTGGTCGAGCGGCCCAGCAACGCGGGCGCGAGCCGCAGGCGCGCGGCGAAGTCGAGACCGTCCGGCGGTCCGGGCACGTCCATGAACGTCGGCCCGGTGACCAGCCGAAAGCCCGCCTCGGCCGCGGCCGCGAGCCCCGCCTCGGGGAACCAGTACATGTCCATCGCGGTGGTCACCCCCGCCCGGATCGACTCGGCCAGCGCCAGCCGGACCGCGACCCGCACCACCTCGGCGGTCAGCACCGCGCTCTCGGCGGCCACCAACCGCTCCAGGAACACCTGGAGGTCGACGTCGTCGGCCCGGCCCCGGAACAGGGTCATCGCCGAGTGCGCGTGCGCGTTGACCATCCCGGGCAACACCAGACAGCCGCGCGCGTCCAGGGTCGGCGCGGCGCGATACCGGGCGCCCAGCTCGCCCGCGGTGCCCACCGCGACGATCCGGCCGCCCTCGATCGCCACCGCGCCGTCGGGTATGTACGTGTCGGCGGCGTCGGCGGTGAGCACCGCGCCGCCGGTGACGAGCAGGTCGCTCACGCCCGGTCCGCCGCCTCGCCCGCCTCGTCCAGGGCCAGTCGGTACAGCGCGTCCAGCGCCACCACGACGCCGCGCTCGACGCCCTCGGCGACCACCCGGCGGTGCGGATCGTAGGTCGAGCTGCCGGACTCGTCGACCAGGTCGTCGGCCGCGATGCCGTCCACGACCAGCACGCCGCCGGCCCGGTGCCCGCCCAGCGCGGCGAACACGAGCAGCGCGGACAGTTCCATCTCGATGGCCAGCACGCCGGCCGCCTGGTACGGCTTCATCGGCAGTTCGAGCACCCCCGGCATGAACGCCGCCCGGGTCCACACGACGCCTCGGTGGTGCGGCGCGCCGTGCTCGCGGGCCGCACCGTGCAGCGCGAGCACCACCTCGGGGGTGGAGAAGGCCGGGAACTCGGCCGGCACCAACTGCTGGGTCACGCCGTCGTCGCGGACCGCGCCGGTGGCCACCACCAGGTCGCCGTCGCCCACACCGCGCGCCATCGCGCCCGCCGTGCCGAGCCGGATGAAGGTGCGTACGCCGGCCTCGGCCAGCTCGCCGAACAGGCACACCGCGCCGGGACCGCCCACGCCGTGCGAGGACACCACGACCGGTACGCCGCGCCAACTGCCCGCGTAGCTGACGTACTCGCGGTTGGCGCCGATCTGTCGCGCGTCGTCCAGTCGCTCGGCGACCAGTGCGGCGCGGGCGGGGTCGCCGACGACCAGCGCGTGGGCGGGCAGGCCGCTGCTGGGGATCTTGGTGATCGGCAGTACGGCCGGACGAGTGGTGCTGCTCATGTGGACGGCTCCGAGGTGGTGCGGGCGAGGCGGCGGGGACGGGGGATGCGGCCGGTGAGCCGGCCGGGCGGTGCGGTGCCGCGCCTGGCGCGCGAGCGGGTGGCCAGGAACAGCGCGACCAGCGTCATCACGTACGGCGCGGCGTCGGCGGCCTGCTGCGGCATGCCCTCGCCCTGGAGCCGGAAACCGACCGCCTCGACCAGGCCGAACAGGATGCCGGCGAGCAGCACGCCGACCGGGAGCGCACGACCGAGCATCACCGCGACCACCGCGATCCAGCCGCGGCCGGCGGTCATGTTCTCGGAGAACAGGGTCACGTTGCCCAGCGCGAGCTGCGCGCCGGCGAGTCCGCACAACGCGCCCGAGGTCAGGATCGCCGCGTAGCGGTAGCGCGCGACGCTGACGCCCAGCGACTGGGCGGCCTCCGGCGCCTCGCCGACGCCGCGCAGCCGTACGCCCCACGGGTGTCGGGACAGCAGTACGGCGATCACCACGACCGCGACCCAGGACAGGTACACCAGGGGCGAGTGGCCGGACAGCGCGCGGCCCAGGAAGGGCACCGACTCCAGTCCGGGGATGTCCACCGGTTGCAGGCCCTTGAGGTCGGGGTCGCCGAAGGTGCCCTGCTTGCCGAAGATCGTGCGCAGCAGGAACCCGGTCAGGCCGACGGCGAGCAGGTTCAGCGCGATGCACAACACGACCGCGTCCGCGCCCAGGGTGACCGCGCCGATCGCGAGCAGCAGCGAGAAGACCATCGCGGCAAGCACCGCCGAGATCACGCCGACCCACACGCTGCCGCCGAACCAGCTACCGGTGACGGCCGCGAAGCAGCCGATCAGCATGGTGCCTTCCAGGGACACGTTGAACACGCCGGCGCGCTCGCACAGCGCGCCGCCGAGGGCGGCGAACAGGATCGGGGTGAGCGCGCGCAGTGCGGAGAAGATCAGTTCCGCGTCGAAGGACATGGTCAGTTACCTCCGTCGCCGCGCGCGGGAGCGAGCGGCCCGGCGACGCCGGTCTCGAGTACGCCGGTGTCGACCAGGCCGGTCTTGGCATCGGGTGGTGGTGGATGGGCCTCGGCCTCGGGTCCTCGGCCGAGCCGGCGCAACCAACCGCCCTTGCGGAAGACGCCGCCGCGCACCGCGAGGAACAGGATCACCACGGCCTGGAGCACGGCGGTGAGCTGCTGCGGCACCGCGGTCTCCTGCTCCATGCCGAAGCCGCCGATGGTCAGCGCGGCGAAGAAGAAGCCGGCGGCCACCGTGCCCAGCGGGGACGCGGCGGCGAGCAGCGCGGCGAGCAGGCCGGTCCAGGTGTAGCCCGGGGTGATCAGCGCGCCGTCGACCAGGCGGTACGGGAAGCCGAGCACGGCGATCGCGCCGACCAGCCCGGCCAGCGACCCGGAGGCGAACATCAGCCGCAGGGTCAGCCGGGACCGGTCCACCCCGGCGTAGCCGGCGAAGCGCGCGCCCAGGCCGGTCATCCTCACCTCGTAGCCGGCGGCGGTGCGGTGGTCGACCACGAAGTAGACCACCGCGGCCAGCACGATCAGCACGATGCCGACGCTGACCCCGGTGCCCGCGCCGGACCCGGCGGCGAACTCGGGCAGCTTGACGCCCTCCGGCAGCCGGTCGGTCTGCGGGATGCCGGAGCCCTTCTGGAGCAGCGGGAAGCGCACCATGTAGGACACGAACGACATCGCCGGGTAGCTCAGCAGCAGGCTGGAGACCAGCAGCGGCACGCCGCACCTGGTCTCCAGGACGGCGGCGAGCGCGGCCCACAGACCGCCCGCGAGCACGCCCGCGAGCAGCGCCAGGATCACGGTGATCACGTCGGGGAAGGGCGAGTACAGGCCGACCGAGGCGGCGGCCAGGCCACCCAGCACGAGTTGGCCGTCGCCGCCGAGATTGACCAGGCCCGCGCGCAGCGGGATGGCCAGCGCCAGCGCCATGCCGACGATGGGGATGCACTCGCCGAGCGTGTCGCCGATTCCCTCGGAGCCGAACGCCCCGGTGAGCACCGAGCCGTACGCGGTCAGCGGGTCGGCGCCGGTGCCGGCCAGGATGATCGCGCCCAGGATCAGCGCGGCCACGATGGACACGGTGACCGGGGAGAACACCACGCCGCGCACGCGCAGCGCCAGGTGCGCGAGTGGACCGGATGGGTGCTCGGTGGCCGTACCGGCCTTGCTGGCAGTCATATCTGATAACCCGTCAGGCCTGGTGGGCGGTGGTCGGTGCGGTGGCCTGCCGGCCGTCGGCGTCGCCGTCGGCGTCGGCGTGCGTCGCGGCGTCGGCGGTGGCGCGGGTGGTGGCGCCGCCGGCCATGGCCATGCCGATCGTGTGCACGTCGGCCTCGGCACGCGGCAGTTCGGCGACGATCCGGCCCTCGTACATGACCAGGATGCGATCCGAGAGCGCGAGGATCTCGCTCAATTCGGCGGAGACCAGCAGGATGCCGTGACCGGCGTCGCGATACTCGATCAACCGCGCGTGGATGTTCTCGATCGAGCCGATGTCCACGCCGCGGGTGGGCTGCTCGACCAGGAGCAGCGGCGCGTCGTGGGTGATCTCCCGGCCGAGGATGGCCTTTTGCTGGTTGCCGCCGGACAGCGTGCCGATGGTGACGGCGGAGGACGCGGCCTTGACCCCGAAGCGCTCGATCACGCGCGCGGCGTGCTCGCGGATCGCCGTGCGCCGCAGGAAGCCGCCGCGGCCGGCCAGCGGCGGGCTGCGGTGGAAGCCCATCGCGAGGTTGTCGGCCAGCGAGGCGTCGCGCGCGGCGCCGACCGTGGCCCGGTCCTCGGGTACGTAGGCCAGGCCCGCTCGGCGCCGGTGTTGCACCGAGGAGTCCTTGACGTCGTGGCCGGCCACGAGCACCCGGCCCGCGCTGCTCGGGCGCAACCCGGCCAGCGCCTCGACCAGTTCGCTCTGTCCGTTGCCGGCCACGCCCGCGACGCCGACGATCTCGCCCGCGCGCACGGTCAGCGACACGTCCTCGACCAGCGGCTTGGCGCCGCGGCCGGCGGAGACGGTCAGGCCCTGTACGTCGAGCACCTCGGCGGCGGGGGCGCCCGCCGGGTGGGTGCGGTCCAGGTCGATCCGGCGGCCGGTCATCGCCAGCGCGATCTCGGCCGGGGTGGTCTCGGCGGTGGCGAGCCGGGCGGTGACCCGGCCGTCGCGCAGCACGGTGACCCGGTCGCTGACCGCCATCACCTCGCCCAGCTTGTGGGTGACCAGCAGGATGGTGCGCCCGGAGCGGGCCAGTCCGCGGATCACCTCGAGCAGCCGGTCCGCCTCGGCCGGGGTCAGCACGGCGGTGGGTTCGTCCAGGATCAGCACCCGCGCGTCGCGGTAGAGCAGCTTGAGGATCTCCACCCGCTGCTGGACGCCGACCGGCAGGTCCGCGACGCGCGCGTCCGGTGGGACGTGCAGGCCGTGCGTCTCGACCAGCGCGGCGACCCGGGCGCGCGCTGCGGCGCGGTCGACCAGGGCGCGCCGGGTGGGCTCGCTGCCGTAGACCACGTTCTCCGTGACGGTCAGCGAGGGGAAGAGCTTGAAGCCCTGGTGGACCATGCCCAGTCCGGCCGCGATGGCCTGCACGGGCGAGCCGAACGAGTGCTCGGTGCCGCGCAGCAGGATGTGGCCGGCGTCCGGTCGTTGCAGGCCGTACAGGATCGACATCAGGGTCGACTTGCCCGCGCCGTTCTCGCCCATGACCGCGTGGATCTCGCCGCGCTCGACCCGCAGGTCGACCCGGTCGTTGGCCAGCACGCCCGGAAAACGCCGGACGATGCCGCGCATCTCGACCTCGGCGATGGCACCGGGGGCGGCGGCGTGCTGATCGTTCATCGGGCGAATCTCCGGGGGGAAGGGGGCGAGGCCGGGCGGGGTGGTCGCCGGTGTCGGGTCGGTGGACCCGACACCGGCGAACCGCGGGCAGTCCGCGACTGCTCGGCGACTACTTGGCGGCGGCCGGGTCGGCCACGGTGATCGTGCCCGCGACGATCTGGTCACGCAGGCCCAGCACGGTCTTGAGCACGTCCGGGTGCTGGGCGATCAGGCACTGCGAGGTCTCCAGGCCGGGCTCCATGCCGGTGAGCGTGATGCCGCCCTCCTTGAGGCCGTACGAGGTGACGCCGCCGGGCTTGCCGCCGACGATCTGCTCGACGCCCTGGGCGACCGCGATGTCGGTGTGCTTGATCACGTTGTCCACGACCGTGCCCGGCGCCGCGGAGCACTGGTTGACGTCGACGCCGTACGCCTGGACGCCGGCCGCCTTGGCCGCGTTGAACACGCCCAGGTTGCCCGCGGCGGAGGCGGCGCCCATGATCTGGTCGACGTCCTTGGCCTTGAGCGACGCGGTCTGCTCGCTGGCCCGGGCCGGGTCGTTGAACGGCTTCTGGCCGCCGACGAACAACTGGGTGAAGGCGCTCGCCGGGTTGGTCTGCTTGGCGCCCGCGCCGAACGGGTCGGAGAAGCGACGGATCTGCGGGCTGTCCAGCGCGACCACCGCGCCGACCTTGCCGCTCTTGGTCAACAGGCCCGCCTCGGCGCCCGCGAGGAAGGTGCCCTCGTGCTCGCGGAAGGTCGCGCAGGTGATGTTCGGGTACGGCTTGGTGGTGCACGAGTCGACGAACAGGAACTGCTGCTTCGGGTTGGCCTCGGCCTGCTGGGCCAGCACGTCGGCGAACTCGAAGCCGACGGCGACCACGACGGCGGGCTTCTGGCGGACCGCGGCCTCGACGTTCTGCTGGATCGCGCTGGTGTCCTTGCTCTCCAGCACGGTCGCGCTGCCGCCGGCCTTGCGGGCCGCGTTCTGCGCGCCGGTGGCGGCGAGCTTGAGGAAGTCGTTGACGCCGATCGGTTCGGGCGTCACCAACACGATGTTCTTCGCCGGGTCGCCGCCCGTGCCGCCGGCGGCCGGGGACTTGTCCTTGTCGGCGGAGGCGTTGCACGCGGTGGCGGCCAGCGCGGTGCCGACGACGACGGCGGCCACGGTCAGGCGGTGGCGGGAGGTGATGCGGTACATGAGCGTCCTTGGGAGGAGTGTCGACCCCGGCGGGGCGGTGCGGAATCGGCGGTTCGGGGACGGGAACCTCGCGGTCCCGCGGGCTCGGCGCCGGACGGCGCCGCGGCTTCGGGGTGGCGACGGGTTCGCGTGTCTCGATCGGCGTTCGGGCGATCGATCGGCGGGCGATCGATCAGTACAGGCGCCGACAACAGCGGCCGGTGCGGCGGACACAGACGCCGCGTACACCGCGCTTGTCGAGCGGAAGCGGCGGACGGTCCCACGCCATGGAGCGGCCGCGGCACTCGATACGTACGTCATGACGCCGCGTTTCGGCCACAGCCTGCTCCCTTCCGATCGCACCAGTCCGGGTCTCGATGTGATCATCACATCCGACTGGTTTCGGGGGAGGTTAGCACCCTCACCAGGCACTTCTCGCTCTTGTTCAGAATGTGGACAGATTGTCCACGATGTGAACATTGGGTGACCGGATCGACACGCGGTCGTCCCGGATGCCGGGCGGGAGTCGGGGCCGAGCCGGCCCGCCACGTAGCATCCGTAGTGCCGAGGCACGCGCTCGCTCCCACGCGCGGCGCGCCGGCGGGCCGGTGCCCTCGCCCGCCCGCGTGGCCGCCGCCCGCGCCCGGCGCTCGATCACCCGCCCGGAAAGGACCCCTGATGGCCTCCGAGATACGCTCGCTCGCCTGGCACGGCACCGGCCTGCGCCTGCTCGACCAGACCGCGTTGCCGCAGCGGATCGTGCACCTGGACATCACCGATGTGGACGCGCTGATCGACGCGATCCGCCGGCTCGCGGTGCGCGGCGCGCCGGCACTGGGCGCGGCCGGCGCGTTCGGCGTCGCGGTGGCCATGCGGCAGGCCGAACGCGAGGGCTGGGACGCGGACCGACTGGCCGCCGAGATCGCCCGGATCCGGGACGCCCGGCCCACCGCGGTCAACCTGGCCGGCGGCGTGGACCGGGTGTTGCCGTTCGCGGCCAAGGGCGTGGACGCGGTGCTCGCCGAGGCCGAGGCGGTGGTCCGCGAGGACGTCGAGGCCAACCACGCGATCGGCCGGCACGGCGCGGACTGGATCCTGTCCCGGGTCGAGCGGCGGCCGCTGCGCGTACTGACCCACTGCAACACCGGCTCGCTGGCCACCGCCGGATGGGGGACCGCGCTGGGGATCATCCGCGAACTGCACGCGCGCGGCGTCCTGGAGCTGGTCTATGTCGACGAGACGCGCCCGCTGCTCCAGGGATCGCGGTTGACCGCCTGGGAGTTGGACCAGGAGGGCATCGCGCACCTGGTCCAACCGGACGGCGCGGCAGCGAGCACCATCCTGCGCGGCCTGGCGGACGTCGCGGTGATCGGCGCGGACCGGATCGCCGCCAATGGCGACACCGCGAACAAGATCGGCTCGGTCGGCGTCGCGCTGGCCTGCGCCGACGCGGGCATCCCGTTCGTGGTCGCGGCGCCGCTGACCACGTTCGACGACGCGACCGCGCACGGCGACGAGATCACCATCGAGGAGCGCCCCGAGTCCGAGGTGCTGGAGGTGGCCGGCGTCCGGGTCGCCCCGGCCGGCTCGCGTGCGTTCAACCCGGCCTTCGACGTCACTCCGGCTCGACTGATCAGCGCGATCGTCAACGAGACGGGCGTACGCGAGTACTGAGCCGCGGCACGCGGGCGGGGCCACGAGCGGATCGTGGTCCCGGCCCCGCGCGCTTTTCGTCGTGTGGGCCTGTGGGCCTACCGGTCTGTGGGTGTCGCGGGTCGGGCTCAGCCCTCGGCGATGCGGTAGTCGAGGAGCCATTCGACGATCTCGACGTGGTGCCGGGCCTGGATCGGGTCCGCGCCCCAGACGTACATCCCGTGCGAGGCGACCACGACGGCCGGCACACCCGGGATCAGCGCGGCCTCGAGCCGGTCGCCGAGTTCGGTCATGTCCTGGCTGTTGGCGATCACCGGGATGGTGACCGTCTCGTCGTGCGCGGAGCGGCCGATGCCCTTGAGCATCTCCAGGTCGCGCAACTCGATCCCGGCCGGCCAGCGCCGACCCGCGCGCACGGCGGACACGGCGTGCACGTGGAAGACCGCGTTCGCGCCGGTCAACGCGACCACCCGGGCGTGCAGCCCGGCCTCGGCGGACGGCCGACGCGGCGGCGTGCTCGCCTCCTCCGGGACCGGTACGCCTGCCGCGTCCACCACGACCAGGTCCTCCGGCGTCAACTCGCCCTTGTCCAGGCCCGAAGCGGTGACCGCGAGCCGCAGCGGGTCGCGCGAGAGCACCACGGACAGGTTCCCGGAGGTGCCGCGCATCCAGCCGAGCCCGGCGAAGCGCGCGGCCTCCCGCGCGAGGGTGGCGCCGGCGTCCGCGCGCACGGAGGCCGGGACCAAGGCGGAAGTGCCGGCGTCGGGGGTCGTCATGGGGGTTCCTCACTGTTCACGGTCCGGACGCACCGGCTCACAGTGTGGTCGAACCGGTAGTTCGGGCCATCATTTCACCCACGCCGCGGCGAACCCGGATCGGCACCGGCGCGAGTGGCCGTGTGGCCGTGTGCCGGCCGTGGGAGCGCCTCCGAGCCGGGCTCCGCCCGCGGTGCGGCGACCGGTCCTACGCGTCGTAGCGCAGGATCGGGCTGTCCTCGCGCAGCAGCCGTTGTCGATAGGCCACCGCGAGCCACGCGGCCTCGCGGTAGGCGGCCTCCAGCTCGTGATAGACGGTGTCGATCAGGGCCGGGGCGGGACCGTTCTCGGTGCGGAAGGCCAGGAACAGCCGCACCGCGAGCGGATCGCCGGCCAGCGGTCGCACCGCCATGTCCGGTCGGGGCCGCGACGTGGGCTGGCACGGGGTGACCACTTCGCCGATCGCGACCAGGGACGCCGCCGTGAGGTAGTCACCGTGCAGGATCCGGGGGTTGATGCCCGCGTCGGTCAACACCTCGCGCAGGCCCTCCCATTCGCCGTCCACACTCGGGTCCACCATCCACTGGTCGTCGGCCAGTTCGGCGAGCTTGACCTCGGACTCGGCGGCGGCCGGATGGTCCGGGGACATCGCGATGAACTGCGGTTCCCGCTCGACCAGAACGCGGCGTCGCACACCGTCCGGCACGCGCAGCGGGAAGCCCTCGACCTCGTGCACGAACGCGACGTCGAGCTGGCCGGCGGCGACCATCCCGAGCAGCGTGCTCGCGGACACGTCCACCCGCAAATAGGTGTCCGTGGTGGGCAGTCGCAGTCGCAACCGGCGCAACCAGTCGGCGATCACCCGGTTCGCGGTGCCGCCGATCCGCAGGTGTGGACCGGCGGTTCGGACCGCCTCGGCCTGGGTGTCGATGACCAGCGCGCTCATCTCGGCCATGATGGGTCGGGCCCGATGCAGCATCGTGAGCCCCAGTGGAGTGGGTCGGCTGCCGGTCCGGTCGCGGACGAACAACGGTGCGCCCAGAGCGTTTTCGATTCGTCTGAGCTGTGCGGTCAGGGACGGCTGGGTCATGCCGAGCAACCGGGCCGCGGCGTGCAGGCTGCCGGTGTCGCCGATGGCACACAGTGCGCGGAGGTGCCTCACCTCGAGCTCCATGATGCGGAGGATAGGACGCACCACCGAGGTCGTACCAGACACCTGTGCGCGCGGGATGGGCGGGGGAAGCGTGAATCTTGCGTAACACGATGCGTGAATGCGCGGTGACGGTGCGGGAACGGGTGGTGATACGACCGTGCTATCGCCGATTGTCATCATCCGGGCCGGACCGGGCTCCCGTGAGACTCGTTGCGCACCGAACAGGTCTTCGGCACCCAAGGAGCCCCCCATGTCCCCAGTGCGTCCCCGGAATCCCCGTAAGACCATCGTTACCGCCATGCTCGGCCTCGGCCTCGCCGCCGGACTGATCTCCGCGCCCGCCGCGGCGGCCGGCACCGACGGAGTCGCGGCCCCCCTCCGCGCCTCCGCGCACTACACCTCCGCCCAGGAGGACCAGGCGCAGAACCAGGCCTTCCTCGACGCGGTGATGAAGTCCGTGGCGGCCAAGCGTGCCGCGGCGCCGAACTCGGCGGCAGCGGTCACGGTCGTGTACAGCACCGCGAACGCCCCCAGCTTCCGCACCCAGATCGCCCGCTCCACGCAGATCTGGAACAGCTCGGTCACCAACGTCCGCCTCCAAGAGGGCAGCAACCCCGACTTCCGGTACTACGAGGGCAACGACTCGCGAGGTTCGTACGCGAGCACCGACGGCCACGGCAACGGCTACATCTTCCTCGACTACCGGCAGAACCAGCAGTACAACTCGACCCGGGTCACCGCCCACGAGACCGGACACGTGCTCGGCCTGCCGGACCACTACTCGGGTCCGTGCAGCGAACTGATGTCCGGCGGCGGCCCCGGCACGTCCTGCACCAACGCCAACCCGAACTCCGCGGAACGCGCGCGGGTGAACCAGCTCTGGCGCAACGGCCTCGTGGCGTTCTCCGCCGCGGCCTCCTGACCCGATCCGGCGACGCGCACCCGGACACTCCGGGCTCCCCTGCGCGTCACCTCGTCCCCTGATCCGGCACCCGACCACCGCCCCCCGCGGTGGCCGGGTGCCGTTCCATGCCTGGGGCGCGCGTCCCTTCGTCCGGGCCCTCGGTGGACCCCGACACCCGTGCCGTCCTCAAACGCCGGACGGGCTGGGGCGGTTCGGCCCTTTCCGCCGGCCGCGGCGTACGGTGGCGGGCCTCGGTCGTGCGGACCCGTGGGATCGGTGGGCCTGTTGCGGCTCTGTCCTCAAACGCCGGACGGGCTGGGGCGGTTCGGACGGGACGGATGGTTGTGCGGCCTTGGCTGCCGGTGGCGGGCCTTGGTCGTGCGGACCCGGTTGGGCCGGTGGGCCTGCTGCGGTTTTGTCCTCAAACGCCGGACGGGATGAGGGGGTGCCCGGCGGGCAGAGGACGTGAGTTTGGCCAACTTTGCTTGCAGCCGCACCTCGCCGCATGTGCGCCCTGATCCGCCGACGGGAACCACAGGCGGGAAAGCGACCTCCGCCGCACGCCCGCCACCACGCCGAGACGCCTCCCGCCCCGCCTTCCCCCGTCCCGCGCCGCGCTTCGCGCCCCATCGCGCCGCGCCCCGTCCCGCGCCGCTGCGCCGTCGCGCCGCCCTGCCGCGTCGCCATCGCGCCGCGCCCATCGCGCCGCGCCTCGCCCCGTCCCGCGCCCTGCGCCGCCCCGCCGACCCGGGCTGCCTCGCCGACCCGGGCCGCGCCCTGCGCCGCCCCGCCGACCCGGGCTGCCTCGCCGACCCGGGCCGCGCCCTGCGCCGCCCCGCCGACCCGGGCCGCCCCGCCGGCCCGGGCCGCGCCCTGCGCCGCCCCGCCGACCCGGGCCGCCCTGCCGACCCGTCCCGTGCTCCGTCTCCGCCCCGTCCCGCCGCCGCGCCTTGCTGATCCGTACCGCGATCCCGGCTCGTTGCTGCGACCCGCGGTTCCGTCGCCGCGCTGCGTCGTTGTCGCTTGTTGTCGTGTCGGGGCTGTTACGGGGGTGGGGGTGGGCAGGATGGGGGGATGGGTGCTGCGGTGGCGTTGGTGGTGGTGGACGGGGCGAATGTGGTGGGGGCTGTGCCGGATGGGTGGTGGCGGGATCGGCATGGGGCCACCGAGCGGTTGCGGGACGCGTTGGTGGGGATGGCGGCGGCGGGGTTGCCCGGTGGCGGCTCCGTGCCGGAGTGGGCGCGGCGCGGGCCGTTGGACGTGGTCCTGGTGGTCGAGGGCGCGGCCCGCGAAGTCGCGGAGGTGCCCGGGGTGCGGGTCGTGCGGGCCTCGGGCAGCGGTGACGACCGCATCGTCGAGTTCGTCGCGGCCGAGCACGCGAGAACGCCCGCGCGTCGTTGTCTCGTGGTGACCGCCGACCGCGGCCTGCGGGAGCGGGTGCGCGCGTTCGCCGCCGAGGTGACCGGTCCCCGGGCGGTGCGTCCGGGCTGATCGCGCCGCCGGGATTCGGGCTCGCCGCGAAGGGCGGATATCGTGAGGTACGGCGGCCCCGCCCACGCGGGTCCGACGTCCCGAGGTCCCGCCCGCGCCGCCGGCCGTACCCGACACCCGATCCGTGGGCAATCGCCGGAGGAAGCATGACCACCAACCGAGTCCGCAAGGGCGTGATCCGAGGCCGGATGGCCGCCTCCGGCGAGTCGTACGTCGTCGCCGCCCGGCGGATGACCGTCCCGCGCGGGTCCAAGGCCCCCGACGCCCGGACCGCCGCGGCGCTGGCCACCCGCTACTGGGAGCCCGCCGAGAGCCTCGACCTGCCCTGTCCGTGCGGCGGCACCTGCGCTCCCGGCGAGCGCTGCACCCGTTGCCACGCGACCTACCGGCACGCCGCCCGGATCCCCGGCAGCGACACCGATGTCGAACTCTGGCAGGACCGGTACGACTGCACCGGCTGCGCGAACACCTATTCCTTCACCGTGTCCCTCCCGGACCGACCCTGGGGCGCCGTGCAGTCCGTGCCGCAGCGCGGCGGCCGGGAACCGATCGTCCGGATCAAGCCGTTCGAGGGCATCGGCCACCCGAACCTTCCCGCCTGACCGGGCCGTTGAGCCGGGCGTGGCCCGCCCCCTGGGGCTCAGGGCTTCTTTCGGTCCGGTACGAGTTCCAACCGGAAGCGCTGGTCGGCCGTGCCCGAGCAGCCGGCCTGTGCGGCCTCGGCCCCGGGTGAGATCTCGGCGGGGCCGCCGAGGATCCCCACGCACAAGCCGCTGTGCACCGGGCGGAGTCGAAAGAGCCCGGGTAGGAGCGGGTCGGCCGGTTCGATCAGAAAGCGCTCGTTGGCGGCACCCGTGCATACGCCGGGGCTGAGCAGCGCGCCGGGGGCCAGCAACGCGTCGTCCACGCGCAGGCAGCCGATGCCCTCCACCGGGTGGTGCCACTCGATCTGGTAGACGTCCGGGGCCAGCGCCTTGAGGTAGGTGTCCGGGACCAGACCCGCACACGGGCGTTGCACGGCCAACGGCCGGTCGGTGCGCCCGTTGCGCTCGAGCCCCTCACCCAGGCACAGCGACTCGTCGGCGATCTGGCCGGGCTTGACCAGGTAGTGCCCGTCGGCGAGGCGGGAAACATCCTTGTCGTCGGAGTAGTGGCGGATGGTGAGGATCGTGCCGATCGCGATCAGTACGAGGATCACGCCGATCAGGACCGGCACCGCACTGCGGTGACGCCACCACGGTTCCGGCGGCGGTTCGCCCGCCGACTCGGCGGCCGGCCCGGGCGGTTCGGCCACCCGGCGTTCGGGGACGCGTCCCGCCGCGAGATTCTCCCGGACCGCGAGCCAGCGCGCGGCGGCGTCGGCGTCCAGCCCGCAGGCGAACACCAGCGCCTCGACCAGGTCGGCCCTGGGCAACGTGCTGCGACCGAGCGCCGCGGCCACCGTGCTGGCGGGCAGTACATGCCCGGACGCCTCGGCCTTGGCCGCCAGTTGACGGTACGTCAGCGCCGACCACTCGCGCAGGGCACGTAACGCGGCCACGTACTCCGCCGCCGTGGTCGCGCTGTCCGGTTGTGGAGCGCTGTCGTCACGCCGTGTCACGCTTCTCCCGTTTCCTCGGACCGACACACACTCGCCGTAGCTGACGCGGCACCCATCGTGCCGGCAGTTCGACGGGGCGGGGAGTCCCAGAAAAGCGATAATCCGGACCCGAATCGATCGATTCCGGGGAGCGGCCGGCAGCCGGTCCGCGACGATCCTCGGATCGGCGTTCGGTCCGGACCCCTGTCCCGTTCCGTTCGAAACGTGTTCCGGTCGGCGCCGTGACCAGCCGGGACACGCGGTCGCCGTCCGGGACACGCGGAGCACCTTCCCGCCGGCCGCTCCGGGCCCGCAGTGTCGAACCCGTTCGCCGGGCCGGCCCGCCGGGTGAACGGGGGTGGCGGGCCGGAGAGGTGCGAGCGCCGGCGCGTCCGGGGCGCGCGTGATCGACGGTGGGTTCGTCGGATGTACGGGGAAGCGCGCGACCCGGGCGACAGGGCGGCGGGGCGACAGGGCGGCGGGGCGACAGGGCGGCGGGGCGGCGGGACCGTGGAGCGGCATCGGACGCGGTGCGTCGGGCCGCGGAACGCCGCGGGTGCGGGCGCGTAGCGGCGCAGTTTTCGGCCGCGTCGGTGGGCCGGCGCGCGGTGGTCGGCGGTGATGCGGTACGAAATCACCTGTGATCGACGACGCCCCGACGCCGCCCAGGACCGTACGACTGTTCGTGGCGCTCGCCCCGCCGGACGATGCCAAGGACGAACTGGCCCGGGCGCTGCGGCCGGTGCACGCCGCGCATCCGCGGCTGCGCTGGAACCGGATCGAGGACTGGCACATCACCCTCGTCTTCCTCGGCGAGGTGGCCCCGGACGTGGTCGAGGCCCTGCGCGCACCGCTGGCCGAGGTCGCCGCCTCGACCCGGCCGGTCGACCTGGAACTGCGCGGCGCCGGGCAGTTCGACGAGCGGGTCCTGTGGAGCGACGTGCGCGGGGACCTGGCGGCGCTGCACACCCTGGCCGACGCGGTTCGCGGCGTGGTCCGGGCGGGCGGCGTCGTGCCCGCGGACCGGCCGCTGCGCGCGCACCTGACCCTGGCCCGGGCCCGCCGGGACAACCCCGACGGCATCGGAGTCGCCGCCCGCGAACTGGAGGACTTCGTCGGCCGCCGCTGGTCCCCGCGCCGACTGCACCTGGTCGGCAGCAACTTCGGCCGGGGCCCGGGCCCGATCCACTACCGCGACGTGGACGCCTGGCCGCTGGCCGGCCGCTGAGGCCCAGCCGCCCGGCCGCCGCGCCCATCGCCTCGGCGGCCGATACCCGGGCACTCCCGGGAGTCGACGGTGCGCTCAGCCGCCCGCCTCGGTCGCCGCGCACGGGTCACTCCGGCTCCACCCCCGCCGGCACGGCCGCGACGCTGCGCGGTGCCCGACCGAACCCGAGGGACGAGCCCGGGACCGATCGGCTGTCTGCGCGCCATCGACGGCTCGCGGTCGGGTCCTCTAGCATCGCGCTGTGATCCTCAGCCACCGCCGCACCGGCGAGAACGCGCCGTCGCGCGTCGCCGTGCCGCGCCGTCGCTGTTGTTGATCCGACCTTCTCCGCGCAATCGACGCACCGCCGCGCCCGTATGCCCGCGCGCGCCTCCCGACGTCCCTTCAGCAGAGGAAGCCTCGATGACACCGATCAGCGAAGTCTCGTACGACCGACACCGGTTGCGGCAGTGGATCGGCGGCTCCGCCCGCGCCGACGGGGTGCCCAGACGCGACCTGCTCAAGTTGCTCGGCGCGGCGGGCGTCCTCACCGCGCTGCCCGCGGGTACCGCGTACGCGGCCGACCCGACCGCCTCCACCGCCCCCACCGACCCGAGCCGCCCACCCGCGCCGGCCGCGCCGCCCACCGCCCCGGGTGCCGTCGCGGCCCCGGGGATCGTCAAGCCGCTGCCGCCCGAACTGTTCACCATCCGGGGCACCAACGCGGAGACCAACTTCCACGCGTTGCGCGGGAGCGGCTATCACACCCCCGTCGACCGGTTCTTCGTGCGCAATCACACCTCGACCCCGCAACTGTCCGCGCGGGACTGGCGGTTGCGGCTGTGGGGGAGCGGGTTGCGCGGATCCGTGGACCAGGCCCACGCGATCGAACTCGACCTGGCCGACCTGCGCCGACTGCCGGCACACACCCATTCGGCCACCATCGAGTGCGCCGGCAACGGCCGCAGCTTCTACACCTCGCAACAGGGCGAGTCGGTGGCCGGCACCGCCTGGACGCTCGGCGCGATCGGCATGGCCCGGTGGCGCGGCGCGCGGCTGTCGGACGTGCTGCGCCGCGCGGGTCTGCGCCGCGAGGCGGTGGATGTGCTGCCGCGGGGGCTGGACGAGGAGTACGTCACCGGCGGCGTCAACCTCGGCCGGGTCCGCCGGCCGTTGCCGCTGGCCAAGGCGCTCGACGACGTGCTGCTCGCGTACGAGATGAACGGCGAGCCGCTGACCGCCGATCACGGCGCGCCGGTGCGGGTGGTCGTGCCGTCGTGGGTGGGCATCTCCTCGATCAAGTGGGTCGGCGACATCGAGGTCTCCGCTCAGCCGCTCTACTCGCCGTGGAACACCGACTTCTACCGGCTGTTCGGGCCCGCCCACCCCGAGGGCGGCAGCGCGCCGCTGACCCGACAGACCCTCAAGAGCGCCTTCGAACTGCCCACCGGTGCCCGCTTCGCGTCGCGCGTCACGCACCGCCTGGAGGGCCGCTCCTGGTCCGGCACGGGCGGCGTACGCCGGGTGGACGTCAGCACGGACGGCGGCGCGACCTGGCGCCGCGCGCGGCTGCGGGACCAGCCGCGTCGGGACGGCTGGGTGCGCTGGAGTGTGGACTGGCGTCCCACCACCACCGGCCCGACGGAACTGCTCGCCCGGGCGAGCGACACCTCGGGGCGGGTCCAGCCCGATCGTTCGACGTTCAACACCCAGGGCTACTTCTTCGACGCGGTCGTGCGCCACCCGGTGACCGTCGACTGAGCACCGGGCCGGCCACTCCCGGCACGGGAAACGCCGAACCGCCCCGGCCGGGCGCAGTGCCGGTCGGGGCGGTTCGAAGGTGTCGGCCCGGGGTTCGCGGGGATCGGGCCGACCTCGACGAGGTCGGCCCGCCCCGAACGGGTCAGCCCAGCGAGGCGATGGCCTCGTTGAAGGTGGCTGACGGGCGCATCACGGCCGAGGCCTTGGCCGGATCGGGACGGTAGTAGCCGCCGATGTCGGCGGGCGAGCCCTGTACCGCGATCAGTTCGGCGACGATCGTCTCCTGCTGCTCGGTCAGCGTCCGGGCCAGGCCCGCGAATGCCTCGGCGAGCGCCGCGTCCTCGGTCTGCGCGGCCAACTCCTGGGCCCAGTACAGCGCCAGGAAGAAGTGGCTGCCCCGGTTGTCGATGCCACCGAGCCGACGGCTGGGCGACTTGTCGTTGTCCAGGAAGGTGCCGGTGGCGCGGTCGAGCGTGTCGGCCAGCACCTGGGCACGGGCGTTGCCCACGGACTGCGCGAGGTGCTCGAAGCTGACCGCGAGCGCGAGGAACTCGCCCAGGCTGTCCCAGCGCAGGTAGTTCTCCTTGACCAACTGCTGCACGTGCTTGGGCGCCGAGCCGCCGGCACCGGTCTCGAACAGGCCGCCGCCGTCCATCAGCGGGACGACCGAGAGCATCTTCGCGCTCGTGCCCAGCTCCAGGATCGGGAACAGGTCGGTGAGGTAGTCGCGCAGCACGTTGCCGGTCACCGAGATGGTGTCCTCGCCGCGACGGATGCGCTCCAGCGAGAAGGCGGTCGCCTCGACCGGCGACATGATCTCGATGGTCAGGCCCTCGGTGTCGTGCTCGGGCAGGTACGCGCGGACCTTCGCGATCAGGTTCGCGTCGTGCGCGCGGCCCTCGTCGAGCCAGAACACCGCCGGGCTGCCGGTCGCGCGGGCGCGGGTGACGGCCAGCTTGACCCAGTCCTTGATCGGCGCGTCCTTGGTCTGGCACATCCGGAAGATGTCACCGGCGCCGACGACCTGCTCCAGGATCGCGGTGCCCGCGCCGTCGACGACCCGCACGGTGCCCGCGGTGGGGATCTCGAACGTCTTGTCGTGGCTGCCGTACTCCTCGGCCTTCTGCGCCATCAGACCGACGTTGGGCACCGAGCCCATCGTGGCCGGGTCGTAGGCGCCGTTCTTGCGGCAGTCGTCGATGACGACCTGGTACACGCCGGCGTAGCTGCTGTCCGGCAGCACGGCCAGGGTGTCGGCCTCCTTGCCGTCCGCGCCCCACATGTGACCGGAGGTACGGATCATGGCCGGCATCGAGGCGTCCACGATCACGTCGCTGGGCACGTGCAGGTTGGTGATGCCCCGGTCGGAGTCGACCATCGCCAGCGCCGGACCGGAGGCCAGTTCGGCGTCGAAGGACGCCTTGATCCTCGCGCCGTCCGGAAGCGACTCGAGACCCTTGAGGATCGCGCCGAGACCGTCGTTGGGGCTCAGACCGGCCGCCGCGAGCGCGTCGCCGTGCTCGGCGAAGGTCTGCGGGAAGTAGGCACGTACCGCGTGGCCGAAGATGATCGGGTCGGAGACCTTCATCATGGTGGCCTTCAGGTGCACCGACAGCAGCACACCCTCGGCCTTGGCCCGGGCCACCTGCGCGGCGAGGAACTCGCGCAGCGCCGCCGCGCGCATCACCGAGGCGTCCACGACCTCGCCCGCGAGCACCGGTACCGACTCGCGCAGCACGGTGGTGGTGCCGTCCTCGGCCACCAGCTCGATGCGCAGCGAGCCCGGCTCGGCGATCACGGCGGACTTCTCGGTGGAGCGGAAGTCGTCGGCGCCCATGTGCGCGACGTTGGTCTTCGAGTCGGCCGTCCACACGCCCATGCGGTGCGGGTGCGCCCGGACGTAGTTCTTGACCGACGTGGGGGCGCGGCGGTCCGAGTTGCCCTCGCGAAGGACCGGGTTGACCGCGCTGCCCAGGGTCTTGCCGTAGCGCGCCCGGACGTCCTTCTCCTCGTCGGTCTTCGGGTCGTCCGGGTAGTCCGGAAGCGCGTAGCCCTGCTCGCGAAGCTCGGCGATGGCCGCCTTGAGCTGCGGGATCGAGGCCGAGACGTTCGGCAGCTTGATGATGTTGGCCTCGGGCGTCTTGGCCAGGTCACCGAGCTCGGCGAGCGCGTCCTCGAGCCGCTGGTCCGCCTTCAGGTGGTCGGGGAACTGGGCGATGATCCGCCCGGCCAGGGAGATGTCACGGGTCTCCACCTTGACCCCGGCCGTCGCCGCGTACGCCTGGACCACGGGCAGGAACGAATACGTCGCCAGGGCCGGGGCCTCGTCGGTGTGCGTATAGATGATGGTCGGGTCAGTCACAGGATGCTCCGCTCCATGTCCGCAACATTGCTCGACATCAAGATATCTTGCGGCGGAACCCTTCGCGTCCCGCCCCCCGCCCGTCCCGGCAGCCACGGGGTCACACGGTGTCGGGTCGGTCCGGACCGGCCAAAGCGCGGAGTTTGAGGCCCAGGTGCAGGTCAGCCGGTCGTCGCCGTGGTCCAGCCGGCAGCCGGTGGGCGCCTCGATCCGACGCAGCCGTCGGTACAACGTCGCCAGGTGCACGCACAACAACGCGGCGGTGCGCCGCACGTCGCCGGCGTGGTCGAGGAACGCGGCCGGCGTCGGCAGCAGCACTCCGTGACCGTCCGCCCGCTCCAGCACGACCAGGGCCGGCACCCGAGCCGCCGCGCCCAGCTCCGCCGCGGGCAGCCGCAGAAGCAGGTCGTAGGGCCCGGCGCACCACTACGGGCGATGTCGCCCAAGCCGGGCACCAGCAGCGTCGCGCGCATGGCGCGCCTGCCGGTACGAGTCCGGCACCAGGTCGAGGCGATCCACCGGCGCGCCGACCCCGACCACCACCTGCCCGGCGCCGTGGGTCAGGCCCCGGAACCTGGCGGTGATCCGCGCACCGAGCACGTCCCGGCAGCTCCGCCGCCGCGGCGGCCGGCGGCACCAGCAGGATCCAGGCCCGCGAGCGCTGGGCGACGGTCAGACTGGACTGGTGACACGGACCGGGACGACCCACCGGGCACCCGTCCGTGTGCCGCCGCATCGGCAGGGAGGAAACCCGGATGAACACGGACGTCGTGGTGGTCGGAGCAGGGGTGATCGGCGCGTCGATCGCGCTCGAACTGGCCAGAGCCGGACGGCGGGTGCTCGTGGTGGACAAGGCCGGCGGGGTCGGCCTGGGCTCCACCAGCGCCTCCAGCGCCGTCATCCGGTTCAACTTCTCCACGCACGCCGGGGTGGCCGCGTCGTGGGAGGCGCAGTTCTGCTGGCGCGCCTGGCGCGAGCACCTGGGTTGCGACGTCGACGACCCGGTCCGCTTCGAACGCAGCGGCCTGGCCCTGCTCGACGTGGACGCCGCGCCGCGCGGTGCCTACCTGCCGCTGTTCGACGCGGTCGGGGTCCCCTACGAGGAGTGGGACGCCGACACCCTGGCGACCAGGATCCCGGGTCTGGACACCGGGCGGTACGGGCCGCCCAAGCGCCTGGACGACGAGGACTTCTGGGCGGAGCCGACCGGCACGCTCGGTGCGGTCTTCACGCCCGACGCGGGCTACATCAGCGATCCGCAACTGGCCGCGCAGAACCTGGCCGCGGCGGCGACGCGCTTCGGCGCCGAGTTCCGGTTCCGGCGGACCGTCGTCGCGGTGCGGTCGACCGGCGGCCGGGTGGTCGGCGTGACCTTGGACGACGGCACGGTGGTGGCCTGCCCGACCGTGGTCAACGCGGCCGGGCCGTGGTCCGGTCGGGTCAACGAACTGGCCGGGGTGGGAGCCGACTTCACCATCGGTGTGCGGCCGATGCGGCAGGAGGTCGGATACCTGCGGGCGCCCGCCGGCTACAACCCGGACGGGGCGGCCGGGGTCACCGTGGCGGATCTGGATCTGGGCGTGTACCTGCGCGGCGAGGTCGACGGCGGACTGCTCGTGGGCGGGACCGAGCCGGAGTGCGACCCGCTCCAGTGGCTCGACGACCCCGACGCCGCCAACCCGAACCCGACGCCGGACGTCTTCGAGGCGCAGGTGACCCGCGCGGCCCGGCGCCTGACCGGGCTGACCGTGCCCAACCGGCCGCGCGGCATCGCCGGGGTGTACGACGTCGCCGACGACTGGACGCCGATCTACGACCGCACCGCCATGGACGGCTTCTATGTGGCGATGGGCACCAGCGGCAACCAGTTCAAGAACGCGCCGCTGGTGGGGCAGTTGATGGCAGCCCTGATCGAGGGGGTGGAGAGCGGGATCGATCACGACACGAAACCGGTGCGGTTCGTCGGCGTACACACCGGCGAGCCGATCGACCTGGGCGCGTTCTCCCGCCGGCGCAGCATCAACACAGCCAACTCCGGGACGGTGTTCGGCTGATGCCGCCGCGCCCCCGGTAACCGGCACGCCGATCCGCCTTCCGCATCGCCTTCGCAGCGCACTCCTGATCGCCTTCCGATCCGCGCTCCTCATCGCTTTCCGATTGCGTTCCGCAGGTGAGCGGGGCCGGGACGAACGTGTGGGAGGCGTGCCGGGCGGGCCCCGACGCGCTGGTCTGCGTGACGAGCCCAAGGGCGGGCGAGGAGGCTCGGTACACCGCCGACCTGCGGTGGATCGCCCGGGCCGACGGGAGGCGGACCGTATTGCGGACCGGTGACCGGCAGTTCGGGGTGCCGTCCGGGTCGCCGTAGGGCCGCGCGGTGGCCGTGGTGGAGGCGTTCTGCTCCGATCGCAAGGTGGTTGCCGGGGACTTTGTGCTGCTCGTGGTGGACGGCACCGGGACCGCGACGGAGGCGGCGCGGATCGACACGAACGGCGTGGACGTCACCTCGACCGGCCGGCTCGACGAGGACCGTCTCGGGTGGGCCGGCATAGCCGGGCCGGACACGGTGGTCGGCGAGTACGACCGCACTTTTGGCAAGGTCGCCGAACTCCGGCGCGGCACCGAGACCTTCGGTGGCCGCCATCCCGAACTCTCCTTCTCCGCGCACGGGCTCGCCGGAGTGCGGCACGGCTACGACCGCTGTCCGGAACCGGCGGTCGTGACAGGGCAATCGGTGCGCACGATCACGTCACTGAGCCATCCGGGCGCGGACGTGCGCACGCCCACCCTGGTGACGGCGGGCGCGCTGGACCGCTGCACGCCCGCCGGGCAGGCCCGGGAGTTCCTTCGCGCGCTGGTGGAGGCGGGCGCGGAGTCGACGCTCGTGATGTGTCCCCGGGAGGGCCACGGGGTGCGCGCCTTCTCGGCCTTGATCGACCACTGCGCCCGGTTGTCGGGCTGGTTCGACAAGCAGATGGCCCCCGGCCCGGCGGCCTGAGACCCGCACGCGCGCCGGACCGGGGCTGGTGCCCGCCCGCTCACGGGGATGAAGGCGGGCGGGCACGGTGCGCCCGACGGCCGGGGTCGGGCCGTCGAGCGGTCTGGTGGTATAGCTGCCCCGCCACCGGCGAGGCAACCGGGTTCGCGGGCCGATTCGTCGGCACGACCGGCGAATCGGCGACCGGCGAATCGGCGGTCTGCGGGTCGGCGCGTCAGCGGGTCAGCGAGTCGGCCGAGTGCGCCGAGGGCACCAGGCCGGTCGCCTCGGCGAGGATCTCGAACGAGCGGATGCGGTCGTCGACGCCGTGCACCAGGGTCAGCGCCATGAGCTCGTCGGCGCCGGTGCGGTCGACGAACGCGTCGATCTTGGCCGCGATGTCGTGCCGTCCGCCGACCAGGTGCGCCGCTATCCGCTGGCGGACGAACTCCCGTTCCTCCCGGCTGTATTCGAAGGCCTCGGCATACTCCGGGCTGGGGTAGGGCCCGGTGATTCCGCTGGTGCGCTGGAGCAGCGACGACAGCCCCATCGGTCCGGCCAGCCACTCCGCCCGCTCCTGCGTCTCGGCGACGATCACGATGGCCGCGACGATGGCGTAGGGGTGGTCCAGGTCGGCCGACGGACGGAAGTTCTCCCGGTAGGTGGCCAACGCCGGAATGGTGTTCTCCGCGCTGAAGTGGTGCGCGAACGCGAACGGCAGGCCGAGCATGCCGGCCATCCGGGCACTGGAGGGGCTCGAGCCGAGCATCCAGATCGGCGGCCGGTTGCCCTCCGCCGGGATCGCGCTGACCGGGGAGATCGGGCCGCCGTGTGCGGGCGACTCGAAGTAGTCCAGGAGTTCGGCGAAGCGCTGCGGGAAGTCGTCACCGGGGTCGGAACTGCGGCGCAGCGCCCGGGCGGTGATCGGATCGGTGCCCGAGGCCCGGCCGATGCCCAGGTCGATCCGGTCGGGGTGCAGCGCCTCCAGGGTGCCGAACTGCTCGGCGACCACCAGCGGAGCGTGGTTGGGCAACATCACCCCGCCCGAACCCACCCGCAACCGCGAGGTGGCGGCGGCGATCCGACCGATCATCAACGGCGGCGAGCAACTCGCGATGTTGGGCGCGTTGTGGTGTTCGGCCATCCAGTAGCGCAGGTACCCGAGTCGGTCCACGCTCTGCGCGATCCGAACGGTGTCGCGCAGAGCCTGGGCGGCCGAGGCACCGCTGGCCACGGGTGCGAAGTCCAGCACCGACAGGGGAAGTCGACTGCTTGTGTCCGTCATGCGGGAAGTTCCTTCCGAAGGGCCGGTCGGCGCCGGACGCGGCACGGGACGCGGTCAGGCGGCGGGCTTGGGGGCGGGGGGTTTGGGGCGGATCACGAAGATCGACACGACGAGTGCGCCGACGGCGAAGACCGACGCGCCGATGGCCGCGGTGGAGATGCCTTCGGTGAGCACGTGGTGTGCGGTCTGTTCGGGATCGAGGCCGGCCGGCGGGTGCTTGGCGGCGTTCTTGCTCGCGGTGCCGGAGATGGTGGCCAGGATGGCCAGACCCAGGCTCGCGCCGACCTGCTGGAGGGCCTGGAGCAGGCCGGAGGCGGCGCCCGCGTCCTTGGGCGGGACCTCGGACAGGATGATCATGTTCAGTGGCATGAAGCTCAGTCCCGAGCCGATGCCGAACAGCAGCATCGGTCCGACCACGCCGCCGGCATAGCTGCTGGAGTCGTCGATCTGCGTCAGCCACAGGATGCCCAGCGCGACCAGGACGCCGCCGAAGACCAGGATCGGCTTGGGGCCGAACTTGGGCAGCAGCTTGGGCGTTGCCCGGGCGAAGGCGAACTGGCACAGCGCCATCGGCAGGAACGCGCAGCCCGCCTTGAGCGGGCTGTAGCCCATCACGGTCTGCAGGAACTGGGTGAGGAAGAAGAAGATCGCGAACATGGTGGCCGGCAGCAGCAGCATGTTCAGGTACGCGCCGGCCCGGTTGCGGTGCGCGAGCAGGCGCAGCGGGGTGATCGGCTGCGCGGCCTTGGACTCGATCGCGATGAACGCGGTGAGCAACACCCCGGCCAGGACGAGCGCGCCGATGGTCAGACCGTCGCTCCAACCGTCGGATGCGGCCCGGATGCAGCCGTAGACCAGGGCGACCATGCCCGCGGTCGAGGTGACCGCGCCCAGGATGTCGAAGCGGCCGGGGTGGCGCTCGGGCTGGCGGATGTACAGCGGTGCCAGGGCGAGGATGCCGATGCCGATGGGCACGTTGATGAACAACACCGCGCGCCAGGAGGTGGCGTCGGTGAGCAGGCCGCCGAAGACCAGGCCGAAGGCCATGCCCGCGCCGGACACCGCCGAATAGACGGCGAGCGCCTTGGCTCGGGCGGGACCCTCGAAGTTGGTGTTCAACAGCGCGAGGGTGCTGGGCGCGGCGAACGCGGCGCCCACGCCCTGGAAGGCCCGGGCGGTCAGCAACATCGCCTCGGAGTTGGCGAAGCCGCCGACCAGCGACGCGAGCGTGAACAGCGCGATGCCGGCGATGAAGACCTTGCGGCGCCCGAGGATGTCGCCGGCACGCCCGCCGAGCAGGAGCAGGCCGCCGAAGGCGAGCGTGTACGAGTTGATGATCCAGGTCAGGCCGGTGGGTGAGAAGTCCAGGGCCTCCTGCATGTCCGGCAGCGCGATGTTGACGATGGTCGCGTCCAGAATGACCATCAGCTGGCAGGCCAGGATCACGGCCAGCGCGAGGCCGGGGCGGCGCTCGCGTCGTTCGACGGCCGAGACCGGATCGGCCGGTGTGCCAACTGCCGGCGGGGTCGACATGGTGCCTCCACAAGGGGCCAAGAAGGGGGAACGGTGAGCGTGCGCGGGCTCGCGCGCCCGCAGCGATGACCGTTGTGCCGGTCGGGTGTGGCCGGCCGGGGCGAGGCACGCGACGGCACCCCTTCCGGGCCGAAAGCAAACCGGAGGATCTCTCGACTTACGATACGGAGGAACTCTCGACTTTTCAATCGCATCGGCAACACACGTGTCCGGCAAGGCAATTCGGGCCGAGAACACCGTGCGTCCGACCGGGTGAACGAGCGGATCGCTACGCGGGCGCGCCGACCGGGCGATCAGGCGGTGGTTACGCGGGCGCGCCGAGCCAGCCGGTCAGGGCGCGTCGCAGGCCACCGTCCCCGCTCACGCCTTCCGGGCGGATCCAGGCGGCGTACCCGTCGGGCCGCAGCAGCACGGCCGAGGCGGCCGATTCCGGGACCGGGGCGGCCTGCACCACGTCCACGCGGTCCTTCCAGCCGGTGATGTCGAACGGCTCGGCGTCGCCCGCCGACAGATCCAGGAGCACCGCACGGCCGGTACGCAGCACCCGGTCCACGCTCGTCTCGCCCGCCTCGGTGAGCAGCGTCGCGTCCGGGAAGCGCTCGCCCAGCAGGGCGTGCCCGCCCACCTCGGCGGCGGCGCCTCCGTCCGCGCCGATCCCGGACCGCTCCGCGACCGGGTAGCGGATGTCCACTCCCGCAATCATGTGCACCAGATGCCGGCTGACCTCCTCGTGCGCGAGCAACTCGCCCAGCACCTCGCGCAGCGGCTCGGCCTCGGAGAGCGGGAACATCAGCGACAACTGGGCCCGCGTGTTCATCAACACCCGTGCGGCCACCGGGTGCCGTTCGACGGCGTAGGTGTCCAACAACCCTTCCGGAGCCCATCCCTGGATCGTCGCGGCCAGCTTCCAGCCCAGGTTCACCGCATCCTGCAAGCCGGTGTTCAAGCCTTGGCCGCCGATCGGGAAGTGCACGTGGGCGGCGTCGCCCAGCAGGATCACCCGCCCCTGCCGATAGCGCTCGGCCTGCCGCGCGGACGAGCCGAACCGGGACAACAGTTGTGGTGTGCCCAGGTCGAACTCCCGTCCCACCACGTGTCGGATCTGCCGGTGCAACTCCTCCTCGGTGACCGGGACCTCGCGCCCGGTCCGGGGCGCGCCGAACTCCGCGACGGTGACCCGGACCAGTTCGCCCTCCAACGGGATCAGCGCGAACATCCCGTTCGGATGCAGTGACGGGTCGATCCGGATCTGCCGCTCCACCGGGATCCGCAGGTCGCCGGTGATGCCGTCGGCCACCGACGGCGTGCCGGGAAAGTCGATGCCCGCCCGCTTGCGCACCACACTGGCGCCGCCGTCGGCCCCGGCCAGGTACGCGCCGGCCACCCGGTACTCGCCGTCCGCCGTACGCACCGTGACGGTGACCCCGGACTCGTCCTGGGTGAAGTCGGCGACCTCGTGCCCCCGGCGCACGTCCACCCCCAACTCCACCGCGCGCTCCTCCAGATGCTGCTCGATCCGGCGCTGCGGCACCCGGCGCGGCACCAGGTGTTCCTCCAGCCCGGTGAACCGCAACATCCCGAAACCGAAGTGCTTGATCGGCGCGTACTCGAACACCGGTGCGGCCAGGTCGCGTTGCTCCAACGCCCGGATCGAGCCGTACTGCAGCCCGAGCGCCCGGGACCACCCCGGCGGCTCCACCAACCGCTCCAGCACGATCGTGCGCACGCCGGCCAGCGCCAGCTCACAGGCCAACATCAGGCCGCTGGGCCCGGCCCCCGCGACGACTACCGTGCGATCGCTGTGCTCGTTGCGTTCCATCTCGACTCCTCGGCGATGTCCGATGTCCGACGTGCGATGTGCGATGTGTGACGAGGGGGTCCGCCGACAGGCGGGTACGGCCCCGGGCGCCTCGGGGGCGAGCGGGCGGTCCCGCGCGGGTCCGCCCGGCGCTCAGCGGTGGGCGCGAAGCCGGGCCTCGACCTCGGCCGGCGGCAGATGCGCGCGGCCGTCGGCCAGCACCAGCCGGACCGCGCGCAGCGCCGCGAGATCGGCGCGCGGATCGCCGGAGACGACCACGAGGTCGGCGGCGAAGCCCGGGGCCAGCCGCCCGGTGCGATCACCCAGCCCGAGCCCGTCCGCCGCGTTCGTGGTGGCCATCTCCAACACGTCGGTGTTGGCCAGGCCGGATCGTGCCAACCACTCCAGGCCGGTCACGTAGGCGTCGAAGCTCGCCCCCGCGATGCCGGCGTCGGTACCGGCCATCAGGCGCACGCCGTTCTCGTGCAACACCCGGGCCACGTCCAGCCACGGGCCCATGGCCTCGTGGCCGATCCGCTCCCGGGTCAGATCGAACGCGCGACTGAAGGTGGGACACACGAACACCCCGCGGTCGGCGATCTCGCGGACCAGATCGAGCCGTACGTCCGGGCCCGCCGCCGGGCCCGCCTCCGGGATGAACGTGCAGTGCTCCAAGGTGTCCGCGCCCGCCGCCAGCGCGGCCTCGACGCCGACCGCGCCGTGCGCGTGCGCGGCCACCCGCAGCCCAGCGGCGTGCGCCTCGCGCACGACCAGCGCGATCGCGTCCGCGCCGAACTGGCGCTGCCACGCCTGGGGGCCGCCGGGGGTCAGGTTCCCGCCGGTGGCCATCACCTTGAGCACGTCCGCGCCGGAGGCGATGTGCGCGCGGGTCGCCGCGAGCAACTCGTCGTGGTCGGCCACCTCGCCACCGAGGAACCAACAGTGCCCGCCGGGCACGGTCAGCGGCGTGTTCGCGGCGAGCACCCGCGGCCCCGGCAGCAACCCGGCGGCGATCGCGTCCCGCAACCGCCGGGCCAGGCCGCCCCGATCGCCGAGATCGCGCACCGTGGTCACGCCGCTGTCCAGCAACTGCCGAGCCCGGCTCGCCATCGCCGGAAACAGGTCCAGGTCGTCGACCCCGGCCAACGCGGCCACCGGATCCGCGCTCGCGTCGAACACGAGATGGACGTGGCTGTCGATCAACCCCGGCAGGACGCTCGCGCCCGGATGATCGGCCACCGGTGTGCCGACCGGCGCCCGGGCGAGGACCTCGGCACGCGGGCCCACGTCCCGGACCAGTCCGTCCGCCACCAGGACCGCCCCGTCGGGCACCTCCGGGGCCCCCGCGCCGGGCAGCACCCGGTCGGCGGCGATGATCCGTGCTGTCATGGACTGCTTCTCCTCGGCACCGTGAGACCGCAACCGCCGGGCGGGACCACGCCCGCGGCAGGCCCTCCCACTGCCTCGCCGGCGGGTGCCCCCGGTCGTTCGCGCCCACTGTCACAGCCGGTTCTAAAGCGACTCTTACGACCGCTCACGCGGCCGGTGCCGGCGGCTCACCGCATTGCCCGCCGGGGCGCCGGGGCGGCGCTTCCGAGCCCGGGTGAAGGGCGCTTCGGCACGCCCCCGCGAGCCCGGCCGCCCGGCGCCCTTAAGCCCAGCCTTAGCCGCTGCGCTCAAGCTCTGGGCCGACCCCCAACGCCCAGCGCGGAGGAGAAGAGCATGAGCCGCACCGTCGTGATCGCCGGGGGAGGCCCCACCGGCCTCCTGCTCGCGTGCGAACTCGCCCTGGCCGGCGCCGAACCCGTGGTGGTGGAGCCGCGCACCGACGATCCCGAGTTCTCCCCGGGCATGGCCGTGCACGGCCGCACCCTGGAGATCCTGGAACAGCGCGGACTCGCGGACCGCATCGGGGAACACGAGATGTTCGCCTGGCCGCGCACCCCGTTCGCCTTCCACTGGCTCGACCTGACCTCGGTCGGCCCGACCGAATACACCTACGCCTACCCGCAGTGGCGCCTGGAGCGGCTGCTGCGCGCGCGGGCCGGCGAACTGGGCGTGGAACTGCGCCGAGGCGTGCGGGTGAGCGACTACACGCAGGACGCGGACGGCGTCACGGTCCACACGCGCGCCGAGGACGGCACCGAGGAGACCTTGCGCGCCGCCTACCTGGTCGGCGCGGACGGCGCGGACAGCACCGTACGGCGGTTGGCCGGCATCGGGTTCGTCGCGTCCGGCAAGGAGTACGCCGGGGTGCTCGGCGACGTGGAGCTCGAGGAGAGCGAGCACGACACCTTCGACGGCGGCCTGTACCCGGCCGGGGTGTTCGGCGCGCTGCCGCTCCAGCCGGGCCGGTTGCGGCTGATGACGATCGAGTTCGGCGCCACGCCGCCGGCCGCCGATGTCCCGGTGAGCACCGAGGAACTGCTCGACAGCGTACGGCGGGTGCTGGGCAAGGCGCCCCGGGTGGCCCGCACGCACTACCTCGCCCGCTACGGCGGCCCCACCCGGCTGGCCGAACGCTACCGGGACGGGCGGGTGTTCCTGGCCGGCGACGCCGCGCACGTGCTGTTCATCTCCGGCACGCAAGGCGTCAACACCGGCCTGCACGACGCGCTCAACCTGGGCTGGAAGCTGGCCGCGACGCTGGCCGGGCACGCCTCGCCCGGCCTGCTCGACAGCTACGAGAGCGAGCGTCGCCCGGTCGGTGAGCGGGTCGCGCTGCACTCGCGGGCCCAGATGGCGCTGATGCACCCGCTGGCCGAGATCACCCCGCTGCGCGACATGGTCGCCGAACTCACCGCGATCGAGAGCGTCAACCGGCACCTGCTGGAGATGACCACGGCGGTCGGCTACCCGGCGCCGGCCGACGCCGATCCGGGTGCCGAAACGCACGCGCTGGTCGGCCGGCGGGTCCCGGGGGTCACGCTGAACACCGGCGCCGGCGACACGAAGCTGCTCGAACTCCTGAGCACCGGACGCGGCCTGCTCGTGGACCTGACCGGCGGCGCGGGCGGCGGGGCCGACCCGGCCGAGGCGATCGCGTGGGCCGACCGCGTCGACATCGTCACCGCGGGCTCCGCCGAGCCGGCCCTGGACGCGACGCTCGTCCTGGTCCGCCCGGACGGGTTCGTCGCGTGGGCCGACGACGCGACCGGAGCCCGGGCCAAGGGTCTGGGCGCGGCCTTGACCACGTGGTTCGGCGAACCCGACGAGGCGGCGTCCGCCGCGCCGGCGGCCCCATCCGCCTGACCCGGACCGCGGCGACGCGCCCACCCGGCGAGCGATCGACGACGGGCCACCGCACGTGTGGATCCACCCACCGGCGTCGTCCTTCGGGCCGATCCAGGACATGAAGGAGCAGGAGCATGACCGATACCACCCGGACCCAGACCCCGACCCAGACCCCGACCCCGACCCCGGCATCCGTGCCCGAGGCGCCGGCCACCGTCGACGAGCGCTCGCGGCAGTGGAGCCTGTACCAGCCCTGGCTCCAGCAGGACCCGATCCCGTATTGGAAGCAGATGCGCGCGAGCGCGCCGATCGTGCGCTCCGAGGAGGCGGGCGGCTTTTGGATCCTCACCCGCTACGAGGACATCGAATGGGCGGCGCGCAGCCCCGAGTTGTTCTCCAACGCCGAACTGGTCATTCCGCACCGGCAGATCTTCCCGACCAAGCAGATCCCGATCCAGCTGGACGGCGAGGAGCACCGCAAGTGGCGCCTGACGCTGGCGAGTCTGTTCAACCCCGGGGTGGTCAACCACTTCGCGCCCCGGATCCGGGAGGCCGCCGTGGACGCGATCGAGCCGATCGTGGCCGCCGGGCGCTGCGAGTTCCTCACCGACTTCGGCATCCAACTGCCCGCCGAGACCTTCCTGATCAGCTTCGGGATCGGCCGGGAGCACCTGCGCACGCTGCTCGACCACAAGACCTGGCTGCGGCGCGAGGGCATCCCCAACGCCCGTACCGACGAGGACCTGCGGGTGGCGAACAAGCCGCTGTGGGACTTCTTCGGCGAGGCGATCGACCAGCGCCGCGCCGAGGGAACCCAGGGCCGCCGGGACGTGATCAGCCAACTCGTCGAGGGGCGCTTCGACGGCCGTGAACTCACCCGCGACGAGATGATCAACGCCGCGTTCGTGACCATGCTCGCCAGCCTGGACAGCACCACCGCGCAGCTCGGTCTGATCTTCCTGTACCTGGCCCGCCACCCCGAGGTCCAGGACCTGATCAACGCGAATCCCGACCGGATCCCCGCCGTGGTGGAGGAACTCATCCGACACGAACCGGTCTCCTCGACCGGGCGCCTGGTCACCCGCGACGTCGAGCGGCACGGCGTGACCATGCGCAAGGGCGATCGGGTGTTGTTGTCCTGGGGCATGTCGGGCCTGGACCCGGACGCCTTCGAGAACCCCGACGAGGTGGACTTCGACCGCAACGCCACCCGTCAACTCGCCTTCGGCACCGGACCGCACCGGTGCCTGGGGATGCACCTCGCGCGCCGGATCATCGGCATCGCGATCGAGGAGTGGCACAAGCGCGTGCCGAACTACCACGTCGCCGAGGGCACCGTGCCGCTGCATCACTACTCGCCCGGCCGGGGGTTGCACAACCTCGACCTCGTGCTCGGCCGGGCACGGGGGTAGCGGGCATGCGCGTCCGGGTGAACTCCGATGCCTGCATGGGGCATTCCATGTGCAGTGCGCTGGCCTCGGAGGTCTACGAGGTCACCGACGAGGGTTTCAACGAGATGGGCGACTTCGAGGTCGACCCGGCTCGACGGGCCGCCGCCCTGCGCGGCGCCCGGGCCTGTCCGGAGAAGGCCATCACGATCGCGGAGGAGCCGACCGCGTGAGCCGCGGTCCGTCGGCGACCCATTCGGGCCGCCGACGGGCCGACGTCAACTCGCGAGCCTGGTGTCGAGTTGCTCGTCGGCGGTCAGGATCGCCAATTGCAGGTCCCGCAACGCCCGTCCCGGCTCCAGGCCCAGTTCGCCGTTGAGCGTCTCCCGGGCCTGCTGGTACACCCGCAGCGCGTCCGCCTGCCGCTCCGACCGGTACAGCGCCAGCATCAACTGCCGATGGAACACCTCACGCAGCGGGTGCTCGGTGGTCAGCGCGTACAGCGGGCCGACCAACTCCCGGTGCAGGCCCAATTCCAGGTCGGCCTCCACCAGCAACTCGGTGCATTCCAAACGGGCTTCCTCCAGCCAGGTCATGAACCCGCGGATCAGCGGCCCCTGGCCGTACGGTTCCCCGAGCGCCGGCCCGCGCCACAGGTCCCGGGCGGCCCGCAGCGACTCGGACGCCTGGCGGTACGCGCCGACCCGCAGATGCGCGCGCCCCTGTTGCACATGGCGCTGGAAGGTCCACAGGTCGAGGTCCTCCGGCGCCATCCGCAGCAGATATCCCGGCGCCCCGGTGACGATCGGGCCTTCGGGGTCGTCCGGCCTGCCGATCAATCGCCTGAGCTGGGACACGTACACATGCAGTGCCGCTGTCACCCGACGGGGCGGATTCTCGCCCCATATCTCGTCTATCAGTTGATCTATCGAGACGACCTGATTGCCTCGGATGACCAGTGCCGCCAGCAGTGTGCGCAGTTTGGGCGCGCTGATCGGGGCGCCGTTGCCCGCCTCGTCGATGACGTGCAGTGGGCCCAGGATCGAATATCGCATGACTTCCCCCATGGGTTTCGGTCGAGGCGGACGGACCGGCCGGTGTGGCCGGCCCGGGCCTACCGCTCTCGACGCGATGACGGATGGTCGGGGTATCGCGCGCCGTCGGGCGACGTCCCGTCGAGACCTCGGCGCCGGCCGGACTCGGACGCCGGCGGCCGTATACGGAGCCTCACCACGATTGTGTCTCGCCCGGACCCCGGTCACGCCCCCCGGGCACCCCAGCATGCCCCCAGCCATCCGCCCAGGGGTGGTAGCGAAACCGGTACGGGAAACCACCGGCGGGACGGGTCCGACCACCGACGGCGCCCCGGGGCCGAGGTCCGGCGGACCCCGGACGCGAGGCGGCCGGGGCAGGGACGCGGGAGTCGGCCCGGGCTGCCGGGGCACGGAACGCGGGTGTGGCTCGGGCCGCCGAGGGCAAGGACGCCGACCGGCCCGGGCCGCAGAGGCAACGACGCGGGACCGGCCCTCGTGCGGCCGGTCCCGGTTTCGTCGGTCGGTCAGGCGCTCTCGGTGCCGTCCGTCTCCAGGGTGTCGCCCAACTCGGCGCGGGAGTTGATGCCGAGCTTGCGGTAGACCTGACTGAGATGCCACTCGACGGTCTTGACCGTCACGAACAGCGTGTGGGCGATCTCCTGATTGCGGTATCCGGCCGCGGCCAGGTCCGCGACCCGGCGCTCCTGGGGCGTCAGACCGGTCTGACCGGTCCGGCGCGGCTGCCGGCCCCGGGTGCGCGAGGTGATCGCGTCGAGCTCCTCCCGGGCGCGGGTGACCAGCGCGGTCGCGCCGCAACTCTCGGCCAGGTCGGCCGCCTCGCGCAAGCGGCAACGGGCCTGCATGTGCTGGTCGTTGTGTCGATGCGCGATGCCCAGTTCGAGCAGGGTCAGAGTGTGGTCGGGCACCGCCGGGGTGGTGCGGATGTGCTGGAGGGCCTCCTCCAGGATCCGTACCCGGTCGGTACCGCGCGCGGTCTGCGCGGTGGCCCGCAACGCGCCGGCGATGGTGCGCGGCGCCCCGAACGCGCGCCCGGCGGGCACCTGGGCCTCGGCCAGCGCCCGGGCCTCGTCGGTGCGGCCGAGCCGGACCAGCGCGGTGACCGCGTCGATGGTGGGCAGGAACGCGACCGGGGTCGGCGCGGTCCAGCGATGGAAGAGCGCCCTGGCGTGCAGGATGTCGTCGAGCGCGTTCTCCGAGTGCCCCTGGGCCAGCCGTACCCGCCCCCGGGCGACCAGCAGCGGCAGCAGGGTCAGGGTCTGTGGCGTGTCCAGGTCCGGCGCGTCCTCCAACAGCCGGGCCGCGCCGGTGAGATCGCCCCGCACGGCAAGGGTCGACGCCAGCGCCGCGGTGGCCAGGCACAACACACTCCCCGGCGGTGGCGGGGCGTCGGCGGCGACGTCCGGATGGATCGCCCGCAGGGCCGTGCGCGCGTCGGTCTCGGCCTCCGCGAGCATGCCGCGCTGCCACCGAACCCAGGCCCGGGAGGCCCGCGCGGCGTCCGCGGCCAGGGTCAGGTTCTGATCGCGCGCGTCGGAGAGGATGCGGGTGAGCAGCGTGTCCGACTCGGTCAGCCGGTTGCAGTGCGCGAGCGCCCCGGCCAGCAGCAGGATGGGATGCAGTTCCCCGTCCGGCCCGGTGACCAGCCGCCCGTACGCGAAGCAGCCCTGGGTGAGGGCGTGTTGCACGCGTTCGACGATCTGCTGGGCGGGCCTGCCCTCGCTCAGCGCCTGCACGGTGTCGGCGGCGATGAGCACCCGGCGGATGTCGGCGCACACGCAGTCGGGCCCCCATCGTGTGGTGGGCACCGGGTTGGTGGCCGGGTCGTCGCACTGGTGCTCGCCGGCCCACTCGCCCAGGCCGGCCAGCTCGCGGGCGGCGATATGCCGGGTGGCGGGCATCAGTTGGGCGACCACGGTCAGCGCCATGCACACCCGCAGGAAACCCTCGCCGTCGGGATCGGAGCCGTCCGTCGGCAGGACGGCGGCCAGTTCCTCGCGTAACCCCTGGAGCAGCGTGATCGCCTCGTCGTGCCGGCACGCGGCCACCAGCGCCGAGGCCAGATCCACACCGACCCGGGCCCGGGCCTCGGGATCGGGCGCGGCGTCCAGGGCCTGGGCCAGTCGGCGGCAGGCGTGCCCGCCACGCGCGCGCAACTCGGCCCGGCCCAGCGTCGCGCACAACGCCGGCACAGTCGCGGGCGGCGCCGGTTCGTGCAGGGCTCGGCGCAGATAGCGCACCGCCGCCCCGGGGTCGCCGTGGGCCAGGGCGCCGCGCCCGGCCACCGCCAGGACGTCCGCGACCCAGGGATCCGCGGCCGGCGGCACCTCCATCAGATGGTCCGCGGCCTCGCCCGCCGCCTCGCCCCGCAACGTGCCCGCGCCGGTCAGCGCCCGCGCGGCCCGCACATGCGCGCGGTGGCGCAGGCGCAGCGGTAGATCCCGGTACAACGTCTCGCGCACGATCGGGTGCACGAAGCGCAACGGCGAACCGGCGTGCACCATGCCCAGTTCGACCAGGACGCCCACCGCCTCGGTGGCCTCGGCCCGGCTCAACCCGGCGATCTGGCCCACCAGTACCGGATCCGCGGTCAACCCCACGACCGCCATCGCCTCGGCGAACACCGCGACCGGGCCGGGCGACAGCCGCAGGCGGCGCACCACGCTGCGCGAGACGCTGCCCGGCGCGAGCCGGGAGACCCGGGCCACCACGTCCCCGCAACGACCGTCCTCGGTGGGGGCGTCGATCCCGTCCTCGGCGGAGACCGTACGGACGGACACCGCGCGCCGGGCGTCGCCGCGCTCGGCGCCGCCCCCGGGAGCCGGCCCGGGCACACCGGAGCCCACACCCTCGAACGCCGAGGCGGGCTCGTTGCGCCAGGTCACCGGGAACGTGCCGCCCGCCCGGGAGGTGAACCCGGCCCGCCCGGTGGCGGGGGCCGGCCCGTCGGCGCGCGCACCGGATGCCACCTCGACCAGGGCGCCCCGCGCGCGGTCCTCGGCGCCCAGGACCGCCTCGCCGGTCCGTACGCTCCGGTCGACGGCCTTCCCGAAGGCCATCGCCACGGTGTCGCCGCCGGGTGCCGACCCGGCCCACGGGCCCACCGGGACGGACACACTGCGGCCGTCGCCCGCCCGGGACAACACCCGCACCCCCTCGCCGTCGGGGCAGGCCGGTTCGGGAACGACCACGGCGGGCGAGCCCGGCCCATCGACCGGAACCACGCCGTCCGCCTGGAGTTCGCCCAGCAACTCGCGAAGGAAGAACGGGTTGCCACCGGTGGCCTCGTGGCACAACCGGGCGAATCCGGTGCCCTGATCCGCGCCGACCACGCGGATCACCAACTCGCGCACGCCCGTCTCGGTCAACGGCTCGGCGCGCACGACCCGGGCCAGCGGCGAAGACACCATGGCGCGCACCACGTCCGCCTGCGGCCCCCAGCGCATCGACTCGGTGGCCACCGCCACGACCACGGGCAACTCGTCCAGCCGGGTGGCCAGATAATGCAGGAAACGCAGGGACGACTCGTCGGCCCATTGCACGTCGTCGACGACCAGCACCAGCGGCTCGCGGTCGGCGACATTCACGCACAGCCAATACAGACCGTGAAACAATGCCTGCCGTTCGGCCGCGCTGCCCCGCGCGTCGTCGTCACCGAGCGGAAGCAGACCACCGGCGTATTCGAACAACGGAGCCGACAATTCCGCCGCGCCGGACCACATGGCCGCCCGCAGCTCCGGCGGCGCGCAGGCCAGCAAAGGCTCGAACAATTGACGCACGATCCCGAACGGAAAACTCTCCTCGAACCGCGAACCCCGGGCCTGGAGAATCCGGAATCCGCCCGTCGACGCCTCTTCGCGCAAGCCCAGGAGCAGCGACGACTTTCCGGCCCCGGCCGCGCCCTCCACCAACAACAATCGGCCCCGCCGGTCCCGGCAGCCGGTCAGCAGCTCCCCGAATATCGCCAACTCGCGTCCGCGTTCCACCAATCCGACCGTATCCCCGTGCATAACGGCACAACTCCATTCCCCCGCGCACACCAAATTCACCCCGGGCACATGGCTCCGGGAAGGATTCGCCGACCTCGCCGACGTGGCGACGGACGGCAGGTTCGACCGCACCCGGAACCGGGCGCGGACGAATGCGACGTCGAATGTCGCGATCCGATGCCTTGGGGAGGATCACGCCCCGCCGGGGCGGGCGGATGGGGCGACTCCGGCTGATTCGGACGCGAGACGAGTGACCCTACGGGCGCGGACAGCGCCCCGGACAGCAGCGGTCGGAGGTGGTGCCCACATGGATCGCTGAGGTGGAGCGGTGTCGAATGAAGCACATCACGATGACCCCTCGAGTGCTGTCAACGTCCTCGGCTGTAGGCCCCGGGTCGGTCGGGCCCGCAGGGTTCAGTGCGGGATCAGGCTAACCCGACACTCTCTCCGTTTAGCCGTTCGATCCGGCCCGCACGCGGTTTTCGGTCACCCGCCAACCGAACGTCTCTTCGATCCGAGTACTCGCGGACACCGGATTCGCCCTGGTCCGCGACGGCCGGACGGCGAAAGACCCGGTGATCACACGAGTCGTCACGCAACAGGCGGTGGCCGGTCACCGAGTGCAGATCTTGTCTGAAAATCCGTGCTGGGCGTGACCGAGCGTCCAACGGGCGGACACGCTGGGGAAACCGAACGGAAACACAGGACGCCCTCCCCGTGGGTCCGTGGCCCGATGGGCGACGAACGAACGAGGAGGGCGAAAGGTGCGACGCGGACGTCCGCGCCGGTGGCACCGGGGGCCTGAGGTGACGGGCCGTCAGTCCACGGTGGACGGCTCGCCGCGAGCGGACGACGCGTTCGCCGCCGGCAGCGTCGGACGCTGTTCGGACGACCCGGCGTCCGGACCGCCGCGGGGATCGGACGCGGAACCCGTACCGCCGGCGGAATCGGACCCGGCGCCCGGTCCGCCTCGGGAAGCGGACTCGGCGGCCGGCTCGATCGGGGCGGGCCGACGCCTCGGCCGGGCGAATCGTGCCATCGCGGGCTGCTCCACCACGGCGTGCAGCACCGCGCTCAACGCCAGCGCCACCACGAGCAGCGCCGCCAGCACACCGAACGCGCCCGGGGTGCTCCAGGTCCGGTGCAGGCCCAACCAGCGATGCCCGTAGGACAGCACGAGTTGGTGCAACAGGTAGAACGCGAACGAGATCTCGCCGAGCCGGACCACGAACCGGCTGCCGAGCCACGACCGCGCGCCGCGCACGTCGGCGGCGGCCACCGAGGAGATCAACAGCGCGATCGGCACCACCATCACCGCGACGATGGAGAACAGCGTCGACGCGTGCTTGAGCCCCACGAACGCGCCGATCGCCAGCGCCAGCGCGGGCAACCGACCGAGCGGAATCCACCGACCGGTCAGCACGATCCGGGCCATCAGCATGCCCAGCACGAACTCCAGCATCCGCACCGGCGGGAACGCGTACACGAACCAGAACCTGGGGAAGGACACCGACACCGGCGGGGGGAACATCACGCCGCCCTGGATGAGTTCGGCCACCAGCGGCATCACCGCCACCACCGCCGCCACGCCCGCCGCCACCGGCCACAGGTAGCGGCCCGGGATGCGCTTGATGCCCACCAGCAGCAGCGGGAACGAGAGATAGAAGAACAACTCGCAGGCCAGCGACCACGTGGGCGGGTTCACCCCGAGGAAAATCTCCAGGTCGGGAATCCAGGACTGGATCAGCAGCAGGTTCGGGATCAGGACCCTCGCCTCGAGCACCCGATCGGTGGTGCTCAACAAGATCGCGGCGAGTACGACCGCGACCACCGTGTTCGGATACACCTTCGCCGCGCGCCGGCGCCAGAAGGCCCGGGCAGTGTCGCCGGCCCGAGCGGACCAGGTCAACACGAAGCCGCTGAGCACGAAGAAGAAGGCGACCCCCACATATCCGGAACCGCGCACCACATCATTGAAGTCGGCGCTGAAACCGGCGTCCCGGAAGAACCGCTGATCCGAGGCGTGCGCGAGGAACACCATCAGTGCGGCGAAGAACCGCATGCCGGTGAGAGAGGGCAGCGTGCTCTGTTTCTTTGCGGAATCGATTCCGGTCATGGATCGCCATTCCTGTCGGCGGCCCGGCAACGGCGGGCGGTACGGGCGGGGAGCCGATCGACCGCGCCGAGCGCTCCGGGGCGAGCCGGTATCACGCGGCGGTCGGTTCGAGGGTGCGGTCGCGGGCTTAAGCCGTTCTTTGCTCGCGCTAATCCCGCCTTTGGGACTCGGCAATCGACCGAAAGGCGGTCCCCGGCAGGCCCGGTGCGGCACCGGACGCCTGGCCTGCCGGGTACCGTGTACAAAGGCCGTTCGGCCCCCGACGTATCCTGGACGCCCCGTTTCCAGGATTTCGGCAACAGTGCAACCAGGGGATCGGCGATGACGACTGAGCAGCCCCCGGCACGTGCGATGCGCGCGGACGCCCGGCGCAACTACGAACGGCTGATCGTCGCGGCCGGCGAGGCATTCTCCGAGCACGGGCCGGACGCGCCACTGGACGACATCGTGCGCCGCGCCGGGGTCAGCCCCGGCACGCTGTACCGCAACTTCCCGACCCGACACGCACTGCTCGAAGCGGTGTTCCACGACGGCGTCGAGGGGCTGTGCAGCGAGGCACAGGCCCTGCTGGACGCACCTGTGCCCGAGGAGGCGCTGGCCACCTGGCTGCGCTCGGTGATCGCCTACGCGACGACCTACCGCGGGCTCGCCGCGTCGCTGATGGCCACCATGCTCGAACAGGAAACGACCGCGTCCTCGTGCCACACCCGGATGCGCTCGGCCGGCGCCGCGTTGCTCCTGCGCGCCCAGCAGGCCGGCACCGTGCGCAAGGACACCGACATCTCCGATCTGCTCAAGATCGCCAACGGCATCGCCTGGGCCATCGAACAGGCCCCCAGCGACGCGGGTCAGACCGACCGGCTCCTCGAACTCACCATGGGCGGCCTGCGCACGGCCGAGGCCACACCGGCGCGCGCGGGCTGACCGACCGGCGCCCGGCGCGGACCGAGCACCCGGGCATGTTTCCGGTCACGGAGCGAGCTCCGGTGTACCGTCCGAGGCCAGAGCACCGTGCACCCGGGCAAGTTTCCGATCACGGGAGCGAGCACTCGTGATTCGACCACGGGAGCGAGCGCTCGTGTACGTTCCCGGCCACGGCACCGAGTGCTCGTGTGTGTTTCCCGGTCACGGCACCGATTGCCCACACCCACGCACGGCGTCCCGCGACCGAATCGGTCGCGGGACGCCGTGCGTGTACCGGGAGTTCGCTCAAACCGCGGCCGGGACCGGCTCGCTCGCCTCGATCTCCAGCCGCAGGAACCGGGCCAGCGCGGCGGGCGTCGGATTGTCGAACACCGCCACCGTGGCCAACTCGACCCCGATCGCGGCACTCAGCAGATTGCGCAACTCCAGTGCGGTGAACGAGGAGAAACCCAACGCGACGAAGTCCTCGTCGGCGTCGATCGCCGCGCCCGACCCGTGCCCGAGCAGCGCCGCCACGTGCCCGAGCACGATGTCGAGCAGGACACGCTCGCCCGCCGCGTCGTCCGGGGCCGCCAGCACCCGCCGCCGAACCTCGACGGACCGATCACCCGCGTCGGCCGCCGCGCCGGCGCCCGCCGGGCCCGACGAGGCGCCCGTCGCCGCGAGATCGCGCACCAGCGCGGCCGCGCCCACCCCCGCGGAGCGGGCAGGCAGGCGATCCCACGCGGCGTCCGCGACGACCAGGCTCGGCACGTCCCGATCCGGCGCCTGAGCCAGCGCCTCGAACAGCGCCTCGATCGCCGGCTGCGGGGCCACCGGCCGCAGCCCGTCCACCTCGACCGCCCCCGCGCCGGTCGAGTCCCACGGACCCCATGCCACCACACCGGCCGGCAACCCCCGCTGCCGGCGTGCGTGGGCGAGCGCCTCCAGATACGCGTGTGTACCGGCGTCGGCCGGATCCGGCGAGGTGCCGAGCAGGCCGGCCAGCGAGGAGAAGAGCACGAACACGGACAGGTCCAGGTGCTCGGTGGCCCGATCCAGGTTCGCCGCCGCCGACCGGTGAACGGCCTTGTCCTCAAGCGTGGTTGCCACGGTTTCGGTTTCGGCGATCGGGGCGGGTGTCGTGTGCAGCACCGCGGACAGCGGGTGCTCGGCCGGGACCAGCGCGAGCAACCGCGCCGTCTCGGCCGGATCCGCCGGGTCGCAGACGGCGACCGTCACCCGCGTGCCCAGGCCGGCCAGTTCCTCCTCCAGCGCCGATGTGTCACCCGGGACGGCCCGGGTGAGCAGGAGATGATCGGCGCCGCGTCGGGCCAGCCGGCGGGCGACCTGGGCACCGAGGGATGTGGTGCCCCCGGTGATCAGCGTGGTGCCACGCGGCTTCCAGCCGCCGCCGTCGGCCGCCCGGGCACCGGGCGCGGCCCGCACCAGTCGGCGGACAAACACCCCGGTGGCCCGAATCGCCACCTGGTCCTCGATGTCGGCACCCGCCAGTACGCCTGCCAGCCGCGCCGTCGCCCACCCGTCCGGCCGCTCGGGCAGATCCACCAGACGGACCGTACCCGGAGCGTTCGGTGCGCCCGTGCCCACCGCCCGGGCCAAGCCCCACGCGAGCGCCCGGTCCGGCCGCGCCGGCGCGGCGTCGCCGCGGAGCGCGACCGCGTCGTGGGTGAGCAACCACAGCGGCGCCTTGATCCCGCTCTCCGTCAGCACCCGCACCAGCCGACCGGCCGGGTCCGGGTCCGGATCCGGGTCGAGCGGTGCCAGGGCCAGCACTCCGTCCGGATCGCAATGCCGCGCCACAGCGGCGGACAACGCGTGCACGTCCGGCGCGCCGTCCGCGGCGACCGGGACCTCGATCCGGATCGGCCGCGCGCCATGCCGGCCGAGCGCGGCGAACACGTCGTCGGCGGCCGGATGATCCGCCGGCGCGAGCAGCAGCCACGTGCCCGACAACACCGCACTCGACGGCTCCGGTACCGGCTGCCAGACCACCCGGTGCCACCACCGGCGCTGCCGCCGCCACGCGGTCAGCGCGGGCAACAACGCACGCAGGGCGGCCTGTCCGTCGGCATCCACGTGCAACGCGTCCGCCAGCGCATCCGGATCGTCGTTCTCCACCGCCGCCCAGAAGCGCGCGTCGGCCGGCGCCTCCGCCACACCGTCGAACCCGGCCTCGGCGCCCGGGGATTCCGGTACGTCCAGCCACAGGCGCTGCCGCTGGTAGGCGTACGTCGGCAGGTCGACGGGCGGCGGCGGACCGGCGGGTCCGGTGAGTACCGACGGCCAGTCGACGGACACCCCGTGCAGGTGGGCGGTGGCCAGGGCGGTTGCCACGCTCCGAGCCTGCGGCCGGTGCCCGCGCAGGAGCGGGACGAACGCCGATTCGCCCCGGGCACCGGACTCGTCCCGGCGGAGCGCGTGCACGGTCTCCTGCGTGAGGGTGGTGAGGGTGGTGTCGGGTCCCAACTCCAGGTAGGTGGTGACGTTTTGGTGGTGGAGGGTGGTGATGCCGTCGTGGAAGTGGACGGCGTGGCGGATGTGGTTGGTCCAGTAGGTGGGGTCGGTGAGTTGTTCGGTGGTGGCGATGGTGCCGGTGGTGTTGGAGATCAGTGGGGTGTGTGGGGGGT
>NZ_JBVHLU010000089.1:0-44670 GCF_055558835.1 Embleya sp. NPDC025285 | reverse complement strand
GGCGCCCCCCTCCCCCTCTCCCCCTGTCTCCTTTTTTGCTCTTCCTTTCTTCCCCCCCCCCCCCCCCCCCCCCCCCCCCCCCCCCAGACACCCACCCCCCCCCCCCCCCCCCCCCCCCCACCGAGGCACCCACCCTCGCCCACCGCATCGGCGCACCCCGCTGCGTCACCCTCGTCCGCGCCCTCGCCCACGCGTTCGCACCCCATCACGCCGTCGATCACGTATCCGCCGGCGCGCCGGCCCCAGCTCGCGCAGTAGTCGCCGAGGTCCTGCGGGACGCCGTGGCCGAAGTTGTAGCTGCCGTAGTCGTAACCCCGGCCCGGCAGGTGACCGTGGGACATGGGTGGGCCGGCCTGGTCGTAGCCTGCGGCCGGATTATCGGGTGCCGGCTCGTGGCTCGGCGCCGCCTCGGAGGCAGGCCGGTCGTAAGGGAATGCCGGAGACAAGTGGGACTCCCTGGAAAGTCGCGTGCCGCGCATGCGAAGAAGACGGATCCAGGCGAATCGACGCGCGGTGCCCGGGACGGGCGGCGACGTCTTCCCCACCCGCCCGGGATCCCGTTGACGGCGGCAACCTACCCCGAGCGGTTGGCGATTGACAGAGGTTGTTCACGCGCGAGCGCGCTCCCGGCCGGGAGGCGGAACCCCGGAAGCGAACAACCGGCCCGGAGCAGCACGGAAGCAACGAAGCACCGACATTCCTGGGCGTACGGCTGCGTCTTCCGTGCCTCGGCGCCGAGGTGGTCCCGGTGGTCCCGGTGGTCACTCCAACTCCCGTGCGGATCAAGCGCGAGTCGTTGACGACGGATCGGATCGGGATACCGCGTTCCGCCTGCAGGTTCGGCCCATGTCCTCTGGGTGCGTTCATGCATGATGACGGGATGAACCATACCGACCAGCGCTTCCACGTCATCGTGCTGTCGAACTTCGCGAAGGGCTTCGACAAGTACGCGTTCGCTTACGGGAAGGAGGGAATACCGGAGAGTACCTACCCCGACCGGTTCCACCTGCTGACCCGTGCGGAGTTGGGAATCGGCATCGGCAAGGCGCGACGCTTGCTGGACCGTCTGGCCATTCCGGGCGATCGGCTGCTGGTGCTGGAAACCACGGTGGACCCCGACAAGCTGATACCCAACGTGTCGACAGGCCTCGGCACGGAACTGCACGAGGCTCGCATCCGGTTGTCAGCAGTCCACGAACTCGACCAAGTAGGCAACGAGTTCACTCTGCGTCCGACAACCGTCGAGGATGCGATGGCGGCCTCCCTGCACCTGCACGAATCGGCACAGCGTCGCTACGCCGACACGCGACCGCGCACGGTTTCGCTTCTGCCGGTCGCCTCCGCCTGCCAGGCCCGGTGTTCGTTCTGCTTCTCCTCGGCTTCGATCTCCAGCGACCAAGCACCGGCACGGGTCCCGTGGGACGCGGTCGCCCACTGGCTGGAGCGCGCCCGTGCGGCGGGGGCCGAGCGTGCAGTGATCACCGGCGGCGGGGAGCCCACGCTCATACCGTTCGAACAGCAGTTGCGACTGGTGTCCGCCTGCTCGGCGGCCTTCCCGAAGGTCGTCCTGATCACCAACGCGCACACTCTGGCAAGGGGCGGGCACGCCGACCGAGCCGACCGCCTCGCAGCCCTGAGCGCCGCAGGTCTGAGCGTACTGGCGGTCTCCCGGCACCATCAGGACGACGCCGTCAGCGAGCGGCTGATGATGCTGCGCACGCCGGTGAGTTCTGTGATCGACACCTGGCGCGTGGGACGTGACCGGTGGCCGGGGCTGCGGATGAGGCTGATCTGCGTGCTCCAGCACGGCGGCGTCGCCGACGCGGCCGAGGTCGCCGACTACCTGTCGTGGGCCGCGTCTCTCGGTGTCGAGGAAGTCTGCTTCAAAGAGCTCTACGTATCCACCAGTACCGAGTCGCTCTACTTCGACCGCGCCGCCAACGTCTGGAGCCGAGAGCACCAGGTATCGCTGTCCATCGTCACCCGGTTCGCCGAGCAGCACGGCCTCGAACTGGCGAGCCGCCTGCCCTGGGGCGCGCCGGTCTACCACGGCAGCTGGGACGGACAGCCGATGCGGATCGCCGCCTACACCGAACCCAGCCTGCTCTGGGAACGCACCAACGGCATCGCACGCAGCTGGAACGTCCTGGCCGACGGACGCTGCTACGCCTCGCTGGAAGACCGGGCCAGCGAAATCGTGCCGGAAGGTGCGACGGCATGAGGTTCGACGAGTTCCAGGAATTCCGGCAGCGGCAACTCCGTGCTTCCTCGTCGCTTCTGGACGCCGCCGAGACCAACGTGTACCGGGCGCTTGCTCCGATGCGACCGGAACCGCCGACCGACATGAGCACGGTGCACCGATGCGATCTCGCCCGTGCCTGGCTGCGGCGCTTCGAGCTGCCGGAAGAGTGGTCCGGCCACGCCATGGTCTGTCGCGGGGTCCGTCACGGGCTCGGCGTGGTGTTCCACCGGCTGCGCGCCGTGCAGGCGCGGTTGTGGCTGCCCAGCGACGTGTACCCGGTCTACTTCGAGCTGGCCCGCGCCGCGGGCCTGGCGCCCGCGTCCTACCCGACGCTACCCGCGCCGGTCCTGCCGGGGTCGCCGGCGTACCACCGGCCCGAATACCTGCTGCTCGCCAACCCCAGCAAGCCGCTCGGCCGATACCTGTCCGATGCCGAGTGCGCCGCGGTGATTTCGTGGTTGTGGGTATCACCACACCGCCGCCTGCTGATCGACAGCGTCTACGACCTGGGAGCCCCGCTCGCTGCCGGCACACGGCGATTGCTGGACACCGGTGGTGCGGTCCTGCTGCATTCGGTCACCAAGGGATGGCTGTGGCCACGTACGTTCGGCGTGGTCCTGCTGGGTCCGGCGCAAGCCGAATTGGCCGAAGCGTTCCGGGCGGATCCGCCGACGTCGGCACAGCTGAGGCTCGCCGACCGTCTGCTGACCGAGCACAGCGACGTGCCCCGGCAGGTCGCCGACGAACTGGCCGCACGGGCTGAGCGGCTGTTCGAACGGTTGCCGGACGAAGTGCTCGGGGCGATTCCCACGGCGAGCCGCACTTGTCCCGGCAACTACTTCTTCCCGGTTGAAATCCCAGCGGAGACGCTCCGGCACGAGTGCGGCGTGCTCGCCATGCCGGTCGGCGTGTTCGGGGAGAGCAGTTGGTCCGGCTCCATCCTGACCAGCCTTGCCGACGCTTTCGGCCCGACGCCGGCGGTGGCACGATGAGCCGGCCCAAGCCGGCCGGAGTGCGCGTTGGGTTCCCGGTGCCTTTCTCGATCGGGCAGGTCAACTGGGACCCGTCGGATCGGGGGTCGGCGCCGGCCCGCCGGAGGCGATCGGTGCGCGACCGTTTTCGGCTGATCCTCGGATGAGGAAGCGGATCCACCGGGCGGCGCGTGCGGCGGCGAACCCCACGAGCACGCCGATCAGTGCCGGAGCGAGATCGGCGGCGGGAAGAGTCTCGGTGCCGAGCAGTTCGCGCAGCCACGGGACGTACACGCCGGCCAGGCCGAGCGCCGCGGAGGCGAGTACCGCGATCGGCAGTGACGGGTTCGCCCGGGTGAGCAGCCGGGTGCGCAGGCCCGTCACGACGCCGAGTTGGGCGCCCAGCAGGGTCAGGAACAACAGGGTCTGCCACCCGCGGCCGGTGTGGTCGGCCCAGGTGCCCACGGCGAGACTGATCGCGGTGACGACGACGCCCAAACCGAGGACGCGTTGCCACAGGCCGTCAGCGAGGATGCTCTGCTCGGGCGGGCGCGGCGGGCGGTGCATGGTGCCGGGGTCGACCGGTTCGGCGCCCAGGGCCACTCCGGTGAGGCCGTGGGTGAGCAGGTTGATCCACAGGATCTGGCCGGCGACCAGTGGGATGGGCATCCCGAGGGCGGGTCCGATCAGCATGATCGCGATCTCCGCGATGCCGCCGGAGAGTGCGTACAGCAGGAAGCGGCGGATGTTGTCGTACACCCGGCGCCCTTCCTCCACGGCGGCGACCACGGTGGAGATCTCGTCGTCGGCCAGCACCACGTCGGCGGCCTGGCGTGCGACTTCGGTGCCCCGCTTGCCCATCGCGACACCGATGTCGGCTCGTCGCAGCGCAGGCCCGTCGTTGACGCCGTCGCCGTTCATCGCGGTCACGGCGCCGCGAGTACGCCACGCCTGGATGATCGTCAGTTTCTGTTCGGGGGTGGTCCGGGCGAACACACGGGCGGAGGTGAGGTCCAGGGTCGAGTCGGCGCTCATGTCGGCGCCGGTCAGGACAGTGGCGCCTCGCTCACCGATGATGCCCAGGCGCAGCGCGATGGCGCGGGCGGTGGCGGGGTGGTCGCCGGTGATCATCACGGGGGTGATGCCGGCGGCGCGGCAGGCGGCGACGGTGTCGCGGGCGGTGCTTTTGGGTGGGTCGGCGATCGCGATCAGGCCGAGCAGCGTCATGCCCGTCTCCGCCGACTCGGCCGGCTCCGGCAGGGTTTCGAGCCGGCGTGTCGCGAAGGCCAGGACGCGGTAGCCCGCGGCGGCCAGTTCGTCCGCCGCATGCCTGGCGATGCGCAGGCCGGTCGCGTCCGTCGTGAGGAATCGTGAGGTGAGCACGACTTCGGGGGCGCCTTTGAGGAATGCCCGCAGGCCGTCGTCCGGGTCGTGGTGGATCGTGGTCATGCGCTTGCGCACACTGTCGAACGGGGCCTCGGCCAGCCGCGTATGGCCCTCACGCAGGCAAGTGCGTTCGAGGCCCGCCTTGCCCGCCGCGGCGACGAGTGCGCTCTCGGTGGGGTCGCCCAAGGCCCGCCATTGGGTGTTGTCGGTGTCCGGAGGGACCAGTGTCGCGTCGTTGCAAAGCACTGCGGCAGTCAGCAGATCGCGAATGTGCGGGACGGCCTCGGCGTCGACCGCTGAGCCGGCGACGCGGAGTTGTCCGACCGGGCCGTATCCGCTCCCGGTGAGTTCGGCTGTTCCTGTCGGCGTCCACAGCCGCTCGGCGACCATGCGTCCTTCGGTGAGGGTACCGGTCTTGTCGGTTGCCAACACCGTCACCGAGCCCAGTGTCTCCACCGCCGGCAGATTGCGGACGATGGCGTGTCGGGCCGCCATGTGCCGGGCGCCCAAGGCAAGTCCGAGCGTTACCACCGCGGGCAGCGACTCGGGCACGGCGGCGACCGCGAGGCTGATCGCGGTGATCGCCATCGCCTCGATCGGTTCGCCGCGGAGCAGGCCGAGGCCGAACACCACCGCGCACAACGCGATCACCGCGACCGCGAGCACCCTGCCCAAGTGCGCGAGCCTGCGCTGCAACGGTGTGGGGCCCGGGTGTTCCCGCATGAGCACGGCGATCCGGCCCAGGGCGCTGTTCGAACCGGTTGCGATCACTTCGACCACGGCCCGGCCGCGGAGCACGACGGTGCCCGCGCCGAGCAGGTTTTCCGGCTGTACCTCGCCGGACGGGTCCGGGGCGGACTTGTCCGCCGGCATCGACTCGCCGGTCAGCGCGGACTCGTCGACGAGCAGGGCCGACCCCTCGGCCACGCACGCGTCCGCAGGAACGACGTCCCCCTCGACGAGGAGCACGACATCCCCCGGAACCAGTTCCGCGGCGGTGAGTTCGCACTCGATTCCGTCACGGCGGACCCGAACGCCGGGGGCGGCCAGATCGGACAGCGCGGTCACCGCGTGGTCGGCTCGGATCGCCTGCGCCACGCCCACCACCGTGTTCACCATGACCACGACGAGGATGATGGCGGTATCGGCGAAGTCGCCGGTCACCGAGGTCAATACGGCGGCGGCGAGCAGTACCAGGACCAGCGGATCCCGCAGTTGTGCCACCACTCGCGCCCATACGGGTGTCTGCTCGGCTCGTTCGATGGTGTTGGAACCGCACTCGGCGCGTTTGGTCTGCGCTTGACGCGTGGTCAGTCCCGTTGCGGACTCCGTGGGTCGGGTCGGGGGGTACCGGGCCTGTGCCTTGTGCATCGTTGTCCGCCGTTCCGAGGGGATGCAAGGTGGGTCGGGGCGAGCCGATCAACGCTGCGCAGGTTCCCGGTCGTCGTGCGCGCCGGGTACGACGACCAGGGGGCAGTGGGCGCGATGGATCAGTCCTTGGCTGACCGAGCCGAGCAACATGCCCCGGAATCCGCCGAGTCCGCGGCTGCCCACGACCAGGCACAGGGCGTGCTCGGACGCCCGTACGAGGGTGGCGACGGGGTGGCCGACCAGGACGTCCCGGGACACCGCGACCTCGGGATATTTCTCGTGCCACCCGGCGAGCGTCTCGGCGAGCCGGATCCGGCCCTCCTGCATCTCGTCCGGGATGGAGATCCCGCTTATCAGCCCGGCGAAGGGCTGCCGGACATGCAACGCGAGCAGCGGGAGAGCGCGTACGGAAGCCTCCTCGAACGCGTACGCCACCGCCGTCTCGGACCGCCGGGCCCCGTCCACCGCGACGACGATCCGCCGCGTGTCGACGCCCGCCGGCTCACCCGCCCGCACCACGACCACCGGACACGAGGCGTGCGCGGCGACCGGCACCGCGATGCCACCGGTCGTCATCAACTCCTTCGCCGAAGAGAGCTGTCGCGACCCAAGGACGAGCATCGCGGCTGTACGGGCCCGATCCCGCAGTACATGCGTCGGTTCGCCGTCGACCAGGTCGGTGTCGACCTCCAACCCGGGGTGTCGGTCCGTCGCCAGGACGCGGGCCTCGTCGAGCGCAACTTGCCCCGCGTTGCGGAAGCGGCCCGGCCAGGTCTGCGGGTACGCGGCGCCCCTGGCGTCGCGGTCGATTCCGAGCGGCCAGTCCAGGGCGTGCACCAGAAGCAACGGGAGCTTCCGTCGCGCCGCTTCGTCCGCCGCCCAGGCGATGGCGAGCTTTCCACCGTCGGTGTTCTCGACACCGACGATGATGGGCGGCAGTCCTCCGTGCGCCGTCATGGGCACTCCAATCGACCAGGGCCGACGCGATGTCGGCGCGTTCGAACTGTGCTCCATCGGAGCGTGCCGACAAAGGACCGGTCGGCCCCACCGAAAGGACCGATGGTCCCCTCGGCCATCGAACTCGGCTGCCCCGAGGGAAGTTCGGTGGCAGCCGCCGACGAGGGGATCCCGTCGGCGGCCCACTTCGCAGTGTCTTGCCGCACTTGCCCACGGGTGGGGACGATGGGCCGCCGTTGCGCTCGGCCTCGACGTGGCGGGCCATCGCCCGCTTCATGTGGTGCGGGAGTCGGGTGTCCTTGAACTCCGCCCGGGCCGATCGCGACGGTTCGACCGTCCGTTGTCGAGGCCGTGTCACGGGTCGTGTCGTCTTCGATCCGGTCGCGCGGCATCGGCGTCTCCCGACGGGGTGCGGCCGGCTCGCAACGTGCGGGCGATGTCGTCCGCCCAGGCGTCGATCTCGCCCCAGTCGCGATAGTCGCCGTAGTGACCTCGGAGCATGCGATAGAGGTTGCGCCCGAACCAGGGGAGATCGTCTTTGTCCAGCGCCCCTGCGAACACGTGGTGTTCGTGGATGCGCATGACCTCGCGGAAGCACGCGACCTGTGCGGGCTCGGGGGTGCGACGACCGAGTCGGCCGGCGACGATTCGGGTGAGGCCGACGCTGAACAGCCATCCGGGCCGTCCGTCGAGGTCGGCGGCGTGGCCGCGCAGGAACGCCTCCGCGGGCGGCAGCCAGCGACCATTGCGGATGGCACTGCCCAGGACGAACGCGTCGTAGCGTCGTGGGTCCGTGAGCGCACTCATGGGCGCGGTCTCCGCGTGTACGCCGTCCTGTTCGAGCAGCGTGGCGATCCGGTGCGCTATCTCGTGCGTGGAGCCGTGAACGCTCGCATAGCCGACGAGAACGATCACCGCGTCACCTCCCTGAGGCTGTGTCCACCCACCATCTCTCCACGTACGACCACACGGCAGGGCCGATCGGCCCTTCACAGTTGTCGTTGCCTCGATCTGCGAACGCCCCGGCACATTTCGACGCTGACGCTGTGGGTCAATTCGGGTCCTCGCGTGACGTACGGCCTTCAAGACGGCGGTTGTGGTCCTGAGGGCCGACGCGGTCGTTTGGGAGGGTGTCGATGTCGATGCAGCCGAGGGCTCACGGGGAGATCCCGGTCGAGACGGTGCGGGTGGCGTGGGCGGCTTTCCCGAAGGGAAGCCCGGCTATTCGGATCCGGGACGAGTTGGGTGTGCTGTTCGCCGACGAGCGGTTCGCGGATCTGTTTCCGCGCTCGTGGGAAACCCACCCGGTCACCGGGTCGGCTCGCCTTGGTGCTGGTGTTGCAGTGCGTGGAGGGGCTCACCGATCGGCAGGCCGCGAACGCGGTACGGGCGAGGATCGACTTCAAATACGCGCTCGAGCTGGAACCGAGCGATCCGGGCTTCGACTTCTCCGTGTTGTCGGAGTTCCGGGACCACCTGATCGAGGCGGCTGCCGGACGCTTCCGACCCGGATGGACTGGACGACACGCCCGTCGTCACCGACACGGAGTCGCGCAACGTAGTCGACCCCGCATTTCGCGCCCCGACGGACCGTTTGCGGCGTGACGAGCCCCCTGCAGCCGGCCCCTCGAAGACCGCGCCATAGCCCGGGAGTAAAGAGTGACCGCGCACGAGGGCGCGCGAACAGGGGGCGCCGATACCCACCATGCGGGCCCGGCGCAGTGAGGCGGGGCGAGCCCCCGGCGCAAACGTCGTGGAGGAATCCCCCACGTCGGAGAGCGATCCCCGTGATCCATTGCTGTTCGAGGGCGAATGCGTGTGGACTGTGACGGCAACTGCCCAGAAGAGTGACCGCAGTTGGGCTCGACGATGTCCTGCGGGGCGGCTCGAGGCCACCCCGCTCATCTGGTTAGTGGCGAAACGGTAGTTCGCGGTCAGGTGTTTCGTACCAGGGTCGTTGCTCCACCCGGCCGTCCTCGTCCACGGTGACGGTGAGTCCGAAGCGGTCCGTGTTCGACTTCCCGGCGGCGTCCCACCGGTGGTAGGCGGCTTGGACCTCGGCCCACAGGTGGCGGGGCCCGGCCTCGCGCGCCTGGGGATCGTAACCGTCGCCGAATGCGGCTACGGCGATGGACGGGCCCCTGCCGGTGTCGGCGCCGTAAAGCCACAGGTTCGTACTCTCCGCGCCGTGGACGAGCCGCGGTACGCAGTGCGGGACGTGGAGTCCAATGACGAACTCGGCAGGCTCGTACAGGGCCCCGGTGATGTCGGTGATGTCAATGTCCGGCTCGGACATGCGCGCGGTCGCCGTCCAGTCGGGCGGGAACGGCGACTGCGGGTAGCGGGCACGCTGGGACCGGAGCTTCATGAATGCGAGTGGCGTGGTGAACGGCCCGGACGCCCGGCCGGGGTCGGTCACGGTCAGCACCGCGGTCCAGTCGTACGTGGAGTAGTCGGTGCCCCAAGGCATGACGATCACGCCGCCGGGGCGGGTTTGTTCGATCCACGCGGCCGGGGTGCGCCGTACCCCGGCCGTGACATGTACGCGGTCATAAGGCCCGTGTTCAGGGTGTCCGAGCGTGCCGTCGCCGGTGACGACGGTGACGTCCCGGTGCCCGGCTTGGGAGAGGTTCTTGCGGGCTTGTTCGGCCAGGTCGGTGTCGAGTTCGATCGTGGTGACCCGGCAGCCGCGTGCGGCGAGTAGCGCCGCGGTATATCCCGTACCGGTGCCCACCTCGAGGACGTTTTCGCCGCCGGTGATGTTGAGATCGCCGAGCATGCTCGCGACTGCGGACGGCATGGACGCGGACGACGAGGGGCTGTTTCCGGGCTCGTCGCCGGTGTGGTTGCCGTCGTCCCATTGAGTAACGAGCGCGTTGTTTCCCTGGACAGCTTCGTCCCAGGTGTCCCGGCCGTGGCTGCCGCTCCCGGTGCGATCGATGACTGTCGTGTACTGGCTGCCGTCCCATGCCCAGATGCGATCGGGTGCGAAGTCCGCGCGGTCGACTCCCTCGAAGGCACCTTTCCAACCGTCGGGAAGGGCGTCCACGTCGGCGAGGACACGCGCAATGCCGGCGGGCGCGGTCACTTGTCGTCGCGATGCCGGCCGGGACCGGGGGGCGTGTTGCCGTCGGGATGGTCGTTGGGGCCGGTTGGCTTCGGATCGGGCACAGGCTCTTGGAGCGGGGCGGGGCCCTTTCCTCGGTTTCCCATACGTGCCTCCCTCGGCGCCGGCGACCGAACCCCTCGGGCGCCGTACGGGTGTCCCTCCTTCGCAACATACGGGCGATACGCACGGGCGTCAATCACGATCAGCTAGGAAGCGGCGACCCAACGTCATCGTGTGAGTCAACGACCAGCCGGGCGCCACCGACCTGTCGGCACTCCCGCTCAACTCTGATGAGCCCACGAATCCGTGGTTGTCCACCGTTACCGTCGGGGTCGGCAAGTACGGTGACACAAACGAGGATGCCCCCCATGGGCCGGGGGGGCATCCTCCCTGGAGCTGTGGTTATGCAATCGACGCTATGCAGGCCGCAAACGCGTTCGGTTCGAACATCAGCGCGGGGCCGGCGGGAATCTTCGAATCCCGGACGGCGATGGATCGCCTGGGCAGCGGGGCAACTTCCACGCATTGGCTGTTGTTGCCGGTGTAAGAACTGGTGCGCCAGGGAGCCCCGGACAGCTCCGTGGCATCGTGGACGTAGGCGTGGCTCATGTTTCTCACTTTCTTTCGGTCGATCAGACGAGGCTGCTGATCAACGTGCGACTGTCCTCTGGGCTGAGGGCCGCGTTTTGCAGCTCGGTGAACAGCCTTCGCAGGTGGCGTAGTTCGAGCGGTGCTGTGATGGCTGCTGCTCCACTCACCGATTCGCCGAACGCCAGGTCCTTTTCGCCGTAGGGCATCTCGTACACGTTGAACGTACCCGTCTGCGTGCCGTTTTCCCCAGCCGCGTAGGGGATGACCTGCACGGTGACGTGGTCCAGGCGGTCAACGACATCAAGGAGGTGGCGGATCTGACCTTTGTAGACTTCCGGCCCGCCGACGACGAACCGCAAGGCTGCTTCCGTCACGATCGCCTCCAGTCGAAGCGGGTGATCGCCTTGTAGGCGCGCCTGCCGCCTCATTCGAACCTCGGTGAGGGCATCGACCTGACCACGGCCCAGGTCCGCTGAGCCCATGGCGTTGACGGAGAAGGCGTATTTCGGCACCTGTAGCAGGGCCGGAACCAGAACGGTTTGATAGTCAAGGCAGCCCATCGCCGCGGATTCAGCTTCGAGCAGGCGTGCGTATGCGTTGCCGACGTTGTAGGGCGTCCACCACGGAGCCTCGGCCTCGCGCGCCTGTTGGCGCAGCGACTCAAGGGCGGCGACCTGTTGCTCGTCAAGATCGTACTCCTTCGCGAAGGATCTGATCAGCGCGCGCGTTACGATCCGCTTCCCGTTCTCCAAGCGACTGATGTGCGCTCCGGAACATCCGAGTTTCCCGGCGACCTGCGCACCTGTCATCTCGCTGTCTATCCGGTGCTCGCGGAGGAGTTCCCCAAGCCTGCGGCGGGCGTTCCCGGTCGTAGTCAGCATCAAGTCATCACCCTCGAAAGCCTGTTCGCTGCCTCACTTCGGATCGATTCGAGTCTGAGGCTAGTGGCCCGCTCGCGTCACGTGACAGCGTCTTGGTAATTCTTGGTAAGTACCGGTAAGGGACTTGGTCGGCTTGACCATGCGTCCACGCCCGGACGACTCTATCGAGCGTGACGGAACGCACTTCTCCGCTCACACAAGATCATCGATCTTCGGCGCGGTGAGTCACCGTATGCCGTTCTCCGACATGCCCTGAGCACCATTCAGCAAGGGGAGTTCCTGCCATGTCCACCCAGTTCGAACTGTCGGACCAACCTGCATCCTTGGTCAAACTGCCGATGTCGCGGCAAGCGCCGGGGCTGGCCCGCGTACACATTCGCGGCGTATGCCACGCGGCCCGCATGGACGACGAGCAGACCAATGCCGCAGTGCTGGTGATTTCCGAGTTGGTGACCAACGCGGTCAGCCACGTAGGTTCGGGCATGGTGACGGTGGAGTGGATACGGCGTGACGATCTTCTGCTCATCGAGGTCGGGGACGAAGCACCGCACAAACCCCCGCGCCTTCACCTGATGACCGGCGATGATGACGAGCACGGCCGTGGACTGCCGCTGGTCATGATGCTGACTCGGCAGTTCGTCGTGCTCCGTCGTGACCGAGAGCCGGGCGTCGCCTCGCAAAAGATCATTCGCGTCGCCTTCGATTGCCCGTAAACGGGGAACGATTGCTGCCTCGCGCAGCCGGCCTGGGCCGGCGAGTCGTGAGCCGGCGACCGAAGCGCCCGACAGTCTCAACATCCCCCCGACTACGAGCCGGTCATCGCCGGTACCGCTCGCCCCGGGCGGTACCTGCCCGTTCCTGTGTCGCGCGTTTCCGAGGGGCGCGCGACACGACCCGGCCTCCGGGGATGGGCCAAAGCATTCCCGGCGGCCAACCACCGGCCTTCCCGGCCGGGATGTGCGGCAGCACCGCGAAATCCGCGTGTGGCCACCGCAACGACTTCCGCACCCGACGCCCTCCGACGATGCAGGGCGCACGGGTCGCGGGCTCCTCACACACCCCGGGTGAGGCTGCGCCAAGTCCCCGGCCGGGAAAGGCCTTTGGGGCACGGCGCGGCCGGGTGATGCGGTCTTGAGGATCGCCCGCATCGCCCGCACCACACGAGAGCCGCGCGTCCGGTTCCGACGCGCGTCCGTTTCCCCGGCCACCCCCGCTGCCGGTGCCCGTCCGTCCCATCCGTGGCTGCCGCCGGCGCAGGCCGGGCCGTTGTCCGCCTTGGCCGAGGTGGGCAACCGGCGAACGTCACCGCCACCGGCCCGGCCGTGGTGTTCGCCGTCCCAACCATCAGTCCGTGATTCGTCTGGAGTGTCATGAACCAGCTCAACCCGCCGGAGAAGTCCGGCCGAAGGAATGTCCGGGCGGCGAGGAGGTCTCCCCTGGCCACCACCCTCGCCCTGCTCCCCCGCCTGCGTGCATGGGCCGAGGGCGGCGCCTTGTCCGACGCGCGTGTGGCGCGGGTGTCGTCCGTGTTCGGTGAGGACTGGTTGGGCAACCTGGCACCCTTCGAGTGGAGCACCGCGGCGCCCACCGTGGGAGTGGGCGCGACCACCTTGAACCTGGGCGCCGAGGGGATCGGCCGCCTCGACGGGGCGTTTCGCCTCGCGCTGACGGTCGAGTCGATCAACGACGGCACGGCGGTGCTCGCCCGTTCGCGCGAACTCGCGCTGGAGTTGGCGGTTTTCGCCGATCAGCGCCGCGCCGGCCTCGCGTGTGCCGCCCATCTGCCCGCCGACCACCCCGGTCGGTCGTTGATCCCCCCGGGCAGCGTCGAAGCCGCCTTGGCCCTGCCCGCCGAAACGGTGGTGTGGTCGATGGGGCCCATGGACATGCGTGTCGAGGAGTCGGGGAGCCCGTGGCTGCTGGGATGCGGAATGGTGCCGGCCTACGGGCCGTTCGGGGCGAACCTGGCCGATGTCGTCACCCTGCTCGGACGCCACGAACTCACCTGCGACGCGCTGCGCGAGGCCGTGCGGCACTACAACAAGGGCCTGACCGCCGTTCTCGGTGACGGCGCCCCGTACCTGACCGAGGGCAGGTTCGCGGTCCTGCTGGAGATGGCCGCGACCGGCCCGGTCGCCTCCGACGCCTGCGAGTCGGAGAGGTGGGCCGCCGTGCGACCGGACGGATTCGACGTGCTCGTCGGTCTCGGTCTGACGAACCTGCCGACGCCCGGGGGCCGGTCGTGAACCACCCGAAGGCCGTCGAACCCGACGTGCGGATCTCCAAGTATCCCAAGCACGGCAGGCGTCACGCCGGCGACGCCAAGCAGTACCACGTGTCGGTCCCCATCGGCCGCGGAACCATCCACGGCCTCACCGAGGTGCTGAGCCTGACCCCGGCGGAAGCCGAGGCGGCCGTACTCGGCCTACTGTGCGAGTTTCCGGTCGCCGCCGCCGGCCGGGTCACCGCCGCATCCCTGGCCCGACTCCCCGACACGCTGGAGACAACGCCTCTCGACGGCGACGAACTGATCCAAGCCGCCATCCACGCGGTGAACGCCGCAGCCAGGCTCGCACCGCCCGGGAGCAGTCGCCGCTTACGGGAGGCCATGGCCTCCACACTCGGCACGCCCCCGCTCCCGGCACCGGACGGGAGAACACGATGAGCGCCCCCAGGACCCGGCCATACCTCGCCGGGTACCCGGAATGCGTCCCCCGAGAGACGTTCCGCCCGTTCCTTCCGCTCGCCCACTCGGTCAACGCCGTGTACGTCCCGCACCCCGCCAGGCCCATCGTGGTGGCGTGGCGGCACAACATGTTCGACGCCTCGGGCCGGCACATGATCCTGTCCGAGCCCCGTCACCTGACGAAGCCGGAAGCCCTGCACTTCTTCCGGGAGTTGCGGGACTCACTGGCGGCCGCGGGCTTCACCCCCGAAGAACTCGGACTCTCGGCATGATCGTGACCAGCGGGAAACCCGCGAGCACCACCGCCTCGGCAGCCTCCTGGCCCCACCACGGATTCAATCGGCGCCGCCGACGGCTGATCGCCATCGAGGGCGGCCCCGCCTCCGGCGTGACCTCGGTCGCCACCCGCGTCGGGAGGGCTCTGGGCATCACGGCCATGGCGTGCCCCGACCCCCGGTTCTCGGAACTGGCCTGGGATCACAGCCTGCTCAGTCCCAACGCCCGCACCCGGATCTGGCAGGCGGCCCTGACCTGCGCCGCGGAGAACCAGGAACTCCTCACGTACGACACCGTGGTGATGGCCGGCTACACCGCAACCGCGATGGCGGCCCTGTGCACCGATCTCGCCTGGGACACCGACGACCCCAGCGACCGGGTCGCCCACATGCGTGACCACCTTCCACCCGCGCACCTGACGATCCACCTGCGCGTGAGCCCGAACGTGGCACGCCGCCGCATGCGCACCGCCGCCGACCCGTCCGCGCGCTACCTGCACCTCGTGGCCTCCACCCCGGCCCTGACCGAACGCCTACAGGCCCAGGCCCGGATCGCCGAACTCTTCCCCGGCCCGGTCGTCGACACCGACGAACTCACCGCCGAGGAGGCCGCCGCAGCCGTGGCGTCCCTCATCCGCGAATGGCCCGGCCACACCCCACCGGCCCCAGTGGAGGCGCAGTGAACGCGCAACCACGCGCACCGGAGCCGATTCGCTGCGTCTCGTACAACATCCGCGACGGCGGCGGCGACCGACTCGCGGCCCAGATCGAGCTGCTCCGGGTCATGTCCCCCACGCTCCTGTGCATACAGGAGGCCAAGGAGTGGGACGCCGGCATGGGCAGGACGATGTACGCGTTCGCGAACGCCTTGGGCCTGGTCGCGGCCCCGCTCGCGTTGTCCGACAGCCACCGCTGCCACCTGGCGATGTTCTACGACCCCACCCGGCTGCGGCCGACGGCGTACGACCCTCGCGCCGACCAGGGCACCGCCCATCACCGCTTGGTGAAGGCCGAGTTCGAGACCACGGGCGGGATCGCGTTCACCGTGCTCCACACCCACCTGGGCCCGTTCAGCCCGGCCAAACGACTCGAAGAGGTCGGCTGGTTCACCGAGGCCGGCGGCACCGGCCACCGCACCGTCCTCCTGGGAGACCTCAACACCCGCCCCCTGCGCCGGGGCCGCCTCGACTGGAGCCTGATGCCGCGCCACCTGTGGTCACGACATCGCTCCGCCCGAGGCAACCGCTTCGCGGATCGGCTGGTGCGCCGGTGGTCCGGAGACGACCATCGCGCCATCGCCGAGCTGACATCGGCGGGATTCCGCGACCCCTACGACATTCTCGGCATCCCCCACCCCATGACCGTCGGCCACTGGTCCCCGGACGAGCCCCAACGCAGACCGGTGGTCTACGGCCTCGTGGCCCAGGACATTGCCGACTGGGTCGAAAACGCCTGGACCGACGACTCCCCGGCCGCGCAAGAAGCCTCCGATCACCTGCCCTTCGTCCTCGACCTGCTGATGCGAGCCCACGCGTGACGCCCACCCGCCGACCGCGCATCGGCCCTCTCGCCGTAACCGGCGCCGTCGCCCTGACACCGCGGGGTCGAAGGGGCGCGACAAGTGCACTCCGGCCCGGCCGCCGCCCCGCTTGCCGAAACCACCACGAACCGGTCCCCGAAGCGAGAGTCTGAACCCGGGGCATCGGTCATCGAACCCATCACCCTCGAAAGGCAGGAGCGCACCATGGCAACCGCTGTGGAATGCCCGACCCACACCGCCGAACACGGACTCCGCTTTCTCTGGCTCGACATCACCCGCCGATGTCAGGCCGGCTGCGGCCACTGCTACAACTCGTCCGGACCGAGCGGAACCTCGGGCGACATGACCCGCGAGGACTGGCTGAACGTCCTGGACCAGGCCGCCGAGATGGGCGTGCAACAGATCCAACTCATCGGCGGCGAACCCCTGCTCCACTCCGACCTGCCCGAACTGGTGGACCACGCTCTCGACCTGGGTCTGACGACCGAAATCTTCAGCAACCTCATCCACGTCCGCAAGCGAATGTGGCCCGTGCTCCGCAGGCGCGGCGTAACCCTGGCGACGAGTTTCCACAGCGACGACCCCGCCGAACACCGGGCGATCACCCACCACGGATCCCACGGGAAGATCGTCGACAACATCGCGAAGGCCCTCCGCCTCGCCATCCCCCTGCGCGTGGGCATCATCAAGACCCGCGACGACCAACGGATCGCCCAGGCCGAGGCGATGCTGCGCGCCATGGGCGTGCAAAGCATCGGCATCGACCATCAACGTGCCATCGGCCGCGCCGCCGGAGGCGACACCGACGTCGCGTCCCAACTGTGCGGACACTGCACCCGGCGACAAGCCGCGGCCCTGCCCGACCGAACCGTCGCAGGCTGCACCATGTCCGCCGGGCTCGGCAACGGCGGCAACGTGCACACCTCACCCCTTACCACGATCCTCCACAGCCGGCCTTGGCAGGCCATCGCCGAACGCGTTCCGCCGCCGCGCGCGAGTGCCTGCGCGCCCGAGACCTGCACGCCCAAGGAAGACTCCTGCCAACCCTCGCCCGGCATCGACCCGTTCGACGCCCCGGGCGGCGAAGCGTGCGTGCCCCAGACGTGCACATCCAACGAAGACTCCTGCCAACCGTCGTCCGGCATCGACCCGTTCGGGCCGTCGCACGGAAAGAGGACCCCATGAACTGGCGAACCCACGCCGCGACACTGGCCGAACGGGTGACGCGCCCTTCCTCGCGCTGGCACCAGCCGATCGCCGGCACACCCCGCCACGTATTCGCGCCTCGCTGGTGGCAGTACATCCCCGACCGGGGATGGACCCTGCGCGACGGTGCCGCACACCCCGACCTGTGGCAGCGCCTGTACCAGGACCGCACGTTCGTCACACGCATCGGCCCCCTGCACGCCGACCACGCCGCCGAAGACGACCACCCCACGGGTCTGCCCACCTCGTCTTCAACACTGCCGACCCTGATCGTGGCGATGTACCGCCACGCCCTGATCGACGACGGGAACGACGTCCTGTGCGTGACCGGCACCGGCTACGGCACCGCCCTGCTCACCCGCCGCCTGGGCGAGGGTCACGTCACGAGCGTCGACGTGGATCCGCACCTGGTCGACGCGGCCCGGGGCCGGCTCGCCTTCGTGGGAGCCGCCCCCACGATGCTCGTGTGCGACATCACCGGGCCCCTGCCCGGCCGCCACGACCGCATCGTGTCCACCGTCGGCCTCCCCGGCATCCCCTCAAGTTGGCTCGCCAACCTCAAGGAGTGCGGCCGACTGGTCACCAACCTTGCCGGAACCGGTCTGATCATCGCCGCCGACAAAACCCCCGATGGCGGGGCCAAAGGCCAAGTCCTTCCCGACCGCGCGGGCTTCATGGCGACACGCACCGGAGACGACTACCCGCCCTCACCCGACACCGGCCCCGCCTGGACCGCCGACGCCGACGACGTCACCACCGGCCGATACCCCGTCGTCCGCGTCGACGAGTCCTGGGAACTGAGATCCGCTCTCGCACTCGCGGCCCCCGGCATCGAACACGGCTACGACGAGGACACCGACGGCGTACGCACCGCGGTCATGGTCCACGAGGACGGCTCGTGGGCACGAGCCACCGGCCGACGCGGCGAAGCCCCCACTGTCCACCAAGCCGGCCCACGACGCCTGTGGGACGCCCTGGACGACATCCGCCACCGCTGGCTCTCCGACGGAGGGCTCCCGGAGTACGGGGCCGGTGTGACCATCGCCCCCGACGGCACCATGAACATCTCCCGCGGTCGGTGGAGCACGACGATTCCACCGGCCCCGCAGAGCACAACGGCCGTGTAGCCGCGCCCTGTTCGGGAAAGGAGAGGCGACCTGGAAATATCCCCGAACGACCACCTCGATCGTCCCGACAACCACGTCGGAGACCGAAGAACCCGTCGCCTCCCCTATCCCCACCCACAGTCGGCGGACACTCCCGCGCCACGCCCGCTCGTCATCGACGTCACGCTCATCCTCGACCGCGAGGACGACGCGATCCTGCTGGGCGAACGCCACGGTGAACATCACCCGCTCCCGCCTCGGCCGCTTCGGCCGCTTCGCCCGCCAAGGCGTCCTCACTCAGCCCGGACGCGGCCTGTACCAGAGACGGATGTAACGGCCTCTCAGCGGGCTGGGATCGGCACGGTCGGCGGCCGCCACTCTCGCCTGATCAACCCGAACACCCACGTGTCGGATACCTCGCCGTTCACGATGCATTCTTCCCGCAGCGTCCCTTCACGCACGAATCCGATCTTCTCCAGGACCCGGGCAGATGCCACGTTGCGCGTATCGGTCTCGGCCTGAACTCTATTCAGGTCCAGTGTGTCGAATGCCCACTGCAGCAAGGCGTGCGCGGCTTCCGTCGCGTAGCCGTGGCCCCACACAGCATCGTCGAGGCAGTACCCCAACGACGCGCTGCGGAAGTCCGGATTCCAGTTGGTCAGACCGCACCAGCCGACGAACGCCCCGTCAGAAGCACGGTCGATGGCCACCCGCGCCCCGGCGCCTTCGTCCGCTATCTTCCGGCACATAGCGATGAAGCGGTCAGCGCGGGCCCGTTCGATCCACGGTGCGGAATCCCAGAAGCGCATCACGAGGGTGCTGCTGTGCAGCGCGAAGAGGAGATCCGCATCGGCGTCGGTGAAGGGTCGCAGTCGCAGGCGAGCGGTGTGCAGCGAGGGAGTGGCCAAAGTCATGCGCACCATCGTGCGTCCTCACGGGCCGCGCAGAACACCGAATATCCGACCCCGCTCCGGTCCTCACGACCAAGGCACCACCCACCGGAAGCGGACTCAACGCCCTCGCAGGGGCGAACCGTTTGCGGTCCACGGCTGGTAGGACGGCTTCGACGGCGGGTCGTGGTTCTCACCGACCATCCGACTTCGCGTCGCAAGGACGCCGGATGTCGAAGTCATCGGAACCGCCCGCGCCGCCCCGGCTGCGTGGATTTCACGCTGGGCGCCGATCCGCTGGAGCCCGGCTGCTGGAGCCGGGCTGCTGGAGCCGGGCTGCTGGAGCCCTGCTGCTGGAGCCGGGCCGGATCAACGTCCATGAACGCCGGGAATCGGACGCTGCGCCGGAGCGGTTCCGCGCGTCGGGCCCCAGTAGGGAGCAGTCGGCCGCGGATGTTGATGTCAACTCCCGGAACCGATTGTCCCCTTGCGGACGCGGAAGCGGAGCATCGTCACGGCACCCGACCTGATGGTGCTGAAAGGTTCCAGGTCGATCCTGCCGAGGCCCGGGGGTGAGAAGCGGACACCGTCGCCGAGCAGGACCGGCAGGACGTACACCAGGACCTCGTCGACGAGTCCGCGCTGCAGGCACTGGGCTGCGACGTCGGCACCGAGGATCTCCAGGTTCCCGCCGCCCGCGGCACTGCGTGCCGTGGCGACGGCCTCCTCGATGTCACAGGTGAGGAACGTGACGGTGGGGTCCGGCTCGGTGGGAGGTTTGTGCGTCAGGACGAACTGTGGTCCGCCGTCGTAGGCGGTGTCCTCGTCGGACATGCCCTTGGCGACGTCGTACGTACCCCGCCCGACAAGCATGGCTCCCGTGGCCGCCATGACCTCCGGGAACATGTCGTCGGACAGGTGCTCGAAGATCCAGTCCATCGCGTGGCCGGGACCGGCGATGAAGCCGTCCAACGACATCGCCCTGTTCACGACCACTTTGCTGGTGCTGGTGTCGGTCTCAGTGCCGGTGCGCACATCACCCATGCGTCTTCTCCAAGGATTCAGCAGGCTTGAATCTGGATCGTAGTCCGGCCGACGACTGTTGGGGGGCCGGTCCGGACCGCAGGCGGCGAGATCGGCGCCGGCAGTTCGTACCCCGACCGACACTGCGTGTGGGCCGAGCGAGCGGGACCGCCGGCGTCTCGAACAGCGCCTTCAACGGGGCGATGCCGATCCGCCGACGCAGGTCACGCAGCGCCTTCTCCGATGGGAAAACACCGCCGACCCCTCCGGACCGCGAGTCGACTTCCGCCGGACCAAGCCCGCGCCGACATGCCCGAACGGTCCCAGCACGGGGACGAAGTACACCCTCGCTCGCGACGGCAGTATCCGCAGCCGGTCAGGCCTGTGGGAGTGGGCGCCGCGCAAGAGGTCAGTGATCGTCACGGCGGGGGTTGAAAAACACCCCGGCAGGCTTCGGGCGGAGACGGCGCGGCTGGTCTCACCAGGGAATCGGCCCGTCCTCGGCCAGAAGGGCGCCCGTCGGGCCATCCTCGCCCGCCGTCGCCAGGTCAACCGCGACGGCCGCGCCCTCCTCCGCCGTGCGTATCCCGGTGTGGCGGTTGAGGTCGGTCGCGCAGTAGCCGGGACTCACCGCGTTGACCAGGATTCCTTCGGCGCGCAGTTCATCGGCGTAGAGCACGGTGATCGCGTTCAGCGCGCTCTTCGAGGTGCAGTAAGGGAGGAGGATCGAGGAGTAGGCGGACCACGGGCTGCCCGGGTCGGCCAGGTGGGTGAGGGAACCGAGTTCGCTGGACATGTTGACGATGCGTGCGGCCGCGGAGCGACGCAGCAGGGGGAGCATGGCGTGGGTCACCGCGATGACGCCGAACACGTTGGTTTCGTAGACCTGCCGGACGGTGGCGGCCGGGGTTTCACTCGGTTTTTGCGGTCCGGCGGCGATCGCGGCGTTGTTGACGAGGATGTCGAGGCGGCCGAACGTGGCGTCGATGTGCTTGGCGGCGGCCTGGATTGAGGTCTCGTCGGTGACGTCCAGCGGAACGAACCGTACGTCGGCGCCGCCCGCGCGAAGCTCCTCGGTCGCCGCCTCGCCACGCTCGGCGTTGCGGGCGCCGATCAGCACGGTGATGCCCAGGGCCGCGAGCCTGCGCGCCGTTTCCTTGCCGATGCCCTTGTTTGCGCCGGTGATCAGAGCAGTCTTCTGCGAAGTCGTCATGGCACCCAGCCTCCCCTCATCCACGGGCAGCAGGGAAAGACCGGAAGACTCTGGATCTATAGTCCACAGATATGAGTGAGCTGGAGGTGCGGGAGCTGAGGTACTTCATCGCGGTCGCCGAGGAACTGAACTTCAGCCGGGCCGCGCAACGCCTGGGGATGGCGCAGCCCCCGCTGTCGAAGGCGATCGCTCGGATGGAATCCCGGCTCGGTGTACGCCTGCTGGAGCGCACGACCCGGCAGGTGAGGCTGACCACCGCCGGTCAGGTGCTGCTCGACCAGGCCCGGATCGCGGTCGACGCGGTGCAGGCGGCGGCCCGGCGTGCACGCCGGGCCGGTCAGCCGACACCCCAGCTCGTCGTGGCGGTCAAGCCGGGAGGCGATGCCGGGCTGTTGCGGGAGATTCTCGCCGCCTATCGGGGAACGGGTTCGCATCTGCCGCCGCCTGAAGTCGTCGTCGGCGGCAGCGGAGAGCCGATCGCCATGCTGCGGGACGGCCGTGCCGATGTAGCGCTGCTGCGCAGCCCGTTCGACGATCGAGGGCTGGATACCCAGACGCTCGTGGTCGAGCCGCGACTGGCCGTTCTCCCCGCCGCGCACCGCCTGGCCGGACGCCGGCGACTGCGGCTGACCGACCTCAGGGGCGAACCGATCCCACGCTGGAAAGGGGCCGCCCCCTCCACCACCGCCTACTACACAGGATGCGACGGAGCGGAAGCAGGCGATGGCCACACAGGGCTGGCGCCGGCCGACACTCCCGAGGGGCCGCTCGTGGCGAGCGTCGAGCAACTCCTGGAGGTGGTCGCGCTGGGCCAGGCGGTGGCGTTCCTGTCACTCTCCACCACCAAGCGGCACCAGCGCCCGGACATCGCATACCGGCCTGTCACCGGCCTCAGCCCCAGCGCGGTCATGGTCGCCTGGCCGGAGACCTCGCGATCCGCAGCCGTCGCCGCCTTCGTCCAAGCCGCCCACGACGTCGCCACCCACCACCTCGACCACATGACCGCACTGGCCTACTGACCGGGGCACTCACCTACGTGTGTGGACGCGGTTCGGCAACGGGTGACCGCGCCGGATCCTCGGGCCCCGACATCCTTGTGGGCCCGGGTGTCGCGGGTGTGTACCGGTGCGGGTCTTCGCCGGACACGCCCCGCGGCCCGGTTCCACCGTTGTGCCTTCCTGGCAGTGTCACGAGGGGGATCGTCGTGGAGATCGAACTGGCGGACGCCGTGGCCGCGTTGCGGGACGAGTTGCCGGCAGCCGCGGCGCAGGCGACCGGGGCGGGGGCACGGGCGGTGGAGTTCGCGGTGGGCCGATCGAGTTGGAGTTCGCGGTCGAGTTGAGGCGTGACACCATCGTGAAGGCGGGCTTCAAGGCATGGGTCGTCTCCGCCGACCGCGTAGGCCGGGCCGCCGCGTTGCCTCGGGTTTCCTTTCAACTCCGGCTCCGCTGCGCCCGCCGAGCCACATCGCCTTCCGCACATGCTGTTTCGTGCCGACGCGCCCGACACGCAGGCGGGTAAAGCGTGTTACCCCGGGTAACGCTTCTCGTTACCCTCGCAGGTCACCGCCGCCCCGGGGCGCCGAGGGAGGGCCGTTGAGCGGGGCGCGGAGGTACACCGTGCCCGCGCGGACGCAGGGAGCCGCGCACGTCACGGCGGAGGTGCACCGCCCCCGCGCCGTCGCACGGTGCCGCGCACGTCACCCGCTACTTCGCCCCACGCGTCCTCCGGGCAGCACAGCGACACGATCCGAACTCCCGCCCGCCCGCCACGGACGTGTCGCCGTCTGGGACGGCCGACGTGGCGTGATGGCGGATCCGCAGCCGGCGCAGCGGATTCCACGACGTGACGGGTTCACCCGACACGACATGACACGACACGGGCATCGGCCCGCCGCGGACGCCCCGCCACCCCACGGCGGCGTCAGCCGACCCGACACGATCCGCCATGGGGCCGCCATGCCACGGCCGTTCCACCCCGACACGACACGCGTCGGTCGGCAATGCGTCGACCGGACACGCGGCGACACACCGCGAGGTGTGCGTCACCCGCACGGCGTGCGGTCGCTTCGTGTGACCCGGGTTGGATAGGACGAGGGAACCTCGGCCTTGCGTCCGGGACTTCCCGCGTGGGCGGCTCCGGCTCCCTTCCACTTGCGTCCGGACGTCGCCGACGGCCGTCTCGCGTCCGCACCGTACGACTCTCCGATGTCCCTGCGGGTCCTGCGAGTTACAGTGGCGAACCTGGTCGGGGGAAGGGAACGCCGGTGGAAGAACTGGTCGGGTGGCTACTCGCCGCGACGCTCGGAAGGTTTCTCGAGGTCGACGAGGACAAACACTGGGCCAAACAGCTGACCGCCTTCGACCAGGGACACGAGGTGCAGGCCCGCGGCTACGCCATCGGGGATCCGGGCTCCGGACCCTCCTTTCCCAAGCCGCCCGAAGGCCACCTCGGACTGTCCAAGAGACAACTGGCCGTGTACCCCTTCGCGGCGTCACCGCTGCTGCTGCGCCGGACGCTGCCCCTCGAGGGATTCTGCGTCGACGTGCTGCGCGACCGGACCGACGCGGACCCCGCCACCTGGACGCGCGAGTGGCAGGCCGCCGAGTGCACCACACAGGGACGACCACTGCTGCTCCTCACCGACGCGAGGTTCCTGCGGCTCCTTCAGCAAACGGTCACCGCGCCGCCCGGTCAGGACTGACCGCTGTCGAGCGTGTCGGGGCGGGTGCTCGCATGGCGGCCCGCCAGGGCCCGCATGAACTCGCCGACCGCCCACCGTCGTTCGGGTTGGCGCCTGGCGTATCGCGCCGCCCCGCACTCCCGCATCGACCATCGACCATCGACCATCACGCTCCACCACCCGCCACGGACGTGCCGCCGTCCGAAGACGGCCGACGTCTGGATCGTCATCGCCGTCCCCACGGGGCTCTTCATCGCGCGCCCGCCCGCCGACGTCCTGCGGCGGCCCTCGGAGGATCTGCGGCGCCGAATCGGCTCATCCCGACCAAGCCGTGGCAGACATGGGACTTCCGTGGTTCCCGGCCCGAGGTCCGGGAGCGGCGTGCCGGGCGGGGGTGGGGCGCCGGGGAGGTGCGGCGCGCCGCGGTGCGCGCCGTGGGCGATCCGCGTCCGCCGGCCGGCGCTGTGGGAGTTGGGAACCGGCCGGCGGTGTTGGCGGACCGGCGGTGTCAGCGGGCCGTGCCGAAGTTCTGCGTCCAGTAGGAGTTCGGGCCCGCGAGGCCGACGCCGATCTCCTTGAAGGCGCAGTTGAGGATGTTCTGCCTGTGCCCGGGGCTGTTCATCCAGCCGGTCATGACCTGCTGGGGCGTGCTGTAGCCGTGGGCGATGTTTTCGCCGTAGGTCGTCCAGGTGTAGCCGGCGCGGGTGATGCGCTCGCCCGGGTCGGAGCCGTCGGAGCCGGTGTGCGACATGTTGGCGTGGGCGGCCATGTCCTGGCTGTGTTGCAGGGCGGCGGCCGTCAGTTTCGTGTTGACGGTGAGTGCCGAGCATCCTGCCTTGGCGCGCTCCTGATTGACGAGACTCACCACCTCGGCGGCGGGACCCGAGGGCGGAACGGCCGGGGTGGTCGGCTTCTGCGTGTCAGTCGGGGTAGTCGGCTTCTGCGTCTCAGCCGGCGTGGTCGGCTTCTGCGTGTCGGCCGGGGTAGTCGGCTTCTCCGTGTCGGCCGGCGCGGTCGGCCTTTGCGTATCGGCCGGCGCGGTCGGCCTTTGCGTATCGGCCGGCGCCGTCGGCTTCGTCGGGGTGGGGGGCTTGCTTGCCTCGGTGGTCGGCTTGCCGAGCGGGTTCGTCGGCCGGGTCGGGGCAGGCTGTGTCGGTGTCGTCGCGGTGTGGGGCTTGGTCGTCCAGGTGGGCTTGCGCCAGTGCGGAGTGTGAGTGGTCTTCGCGGTCGGCTGGGTTCCCCCGGCCGGATCGGCCGCACTGTCCGTCCAGCTGGGGACCGGTGTGCCGGGGAGGGGCCGGCTGGAAGAGGGGTGCGTGCTCTGGTTGCCGACGTTCCTCGTCGCGCCCGCGACGTTCTTCGACGCGCCCGGGCCTTGGGCTATGCAGGCCATGGCGGCGGTGGGTACGCCGATGATGCCCAGGGTGGCGGCGGCTATGGCCATCTTCTTTTTGTACTGCGTTCTACGGTGCTTCCGCATGCGTGACCTCACTTGGTTTCGGCGTAGCGTCCTGTTTCCGGGGCTGTCGGACGCCGGCGGGCCGCCATTGTTGGAAGTCCGGGAACGGGCTCGCAAGTGTCGGCGCCCGCGTGCGAGGCGGAGCCGGACGGCAGACTTGACTCGAGGCGGACAGTCATGCCTGTGGAGTGGTCACCGGGTGGTGCGAAATTGGTAATCGGCAATCGGAAACGCCTATGGCCATCGAAAATGACGCATGGGATCCCGTTCGCCGGGATGCTCAATTCGACCGAGAAGTGGACTGGTCACCTTCAGTCGGACAAAGCACGATAAGTAGGCGAGGCTCAGAGGGCGCAATGCTTCCGCGACCACTCGCGCGCTCGTGACGCATGTCACTGTTTCAGCAGCGGTCGGAATGTTTCGTGGGCATCGTGCGCCGTATTCCGTGGGACGGCGGCACTCCGTGGCGGCGGGACATGGCCGCCGCCGTCGACGACGACCTGATCGCCGACCCCGAACGCGGCCTGCTTCTTTCCCCGCTGTCCGGCGGAACACCACGTCCTGGCCCTCCCCGACGCCGAGGCCACACTCGACGAGGACCCCGACCCGGTCGTCAACGAAGCCGCCGGCCTCCCCGCCGATCCCACCGCCCCCACCGCCCCCACCGCCTACCAGCGGAACGCCTGCCGGCGACACCTGCTCATCACCCGCCGAACCCCCGACGAGGACCCACAGCGTTGGTTCGCCTCGTTCCCGGACGTCGACCCACGCCACCCCCGGCCACCCCCGGCGACCCGGACGACGCAAGCATCCGCACCCGACCGGGCAGGCCGCGCCTTCAGGTGGTGGTGCGCTCCGTAAAGGACTCCGCGTTCAGGATCGCGAGCGTGGCGGCGTTGCCTCAGCCGGCAGCCGGTCCACGGGGTGCTGGAGGGCGAATATGCCCCTGGCGGTCACGCTGTCTCCGCGGCAGACCGTCTTGAGCCACCGGCACGGGCCGGACGCACGTGCAAGCGGGTCACGACAACCGGGACAGTCCCGAGTCCATGGCGGCCTGCAAGCTCCCGCACGGTCGACTCGTCGGGCGTCATGTCGTCAGGAAGCCGCACGCTGTCGCGACGCCGGGAACCTGCGGCGAAGGCGCACCCTTCGACCATCAACCCCGGCACGTGGTCACCCGGCCGGCCGAGGTGCGTGCGGTGGAGCGGTGGGAAGCCCATGAAGACGGTGATCGGAGCAACGGTTTCCGGTACTGCCCGGCGGGCGTGGCCCGTTGAAGGGACGATTGATCCGACCACGCCCCCACCGTGCCTGCCGTATGAAGGCTGCTATCCGGGAGACATGACCTCGTACAGGTTTCCGGCGTCGTCGGTGAAGTACAGGGCACGAAGGCACAACGGGTGGTCGATCCGACCGTTGTCGGGCTCGCTGGGGTCGTTGCCATAGGGCACACCGGCGGCGGAGCCGAATCCTCATCCCGGCCCCGCGCCGGCTTCGTCGGTGACGGCGGCCTCGGCGGTGAGGCCGCGGCCGCGCGCGAAGGTCGCGGCGAAGCTCGCGTCGTCCAGGACCGTCCGCACGGCGGCGCTGGTCCGGTCGACGTCGCCGCGTTCGGCCGGCGGCAGCGGTGCGCCGACCGACTCCCTGGCCGCCTCGGCCGCGCCGAGCAGCAGGGCCGCGGCCCGGGGGCGGCCCGCGATCGCGTGGGCGCCGGCGAGACCCTCCAGGGCGAGGGCGACGGCGCGGGGGTCGGCGAGGCCGCGCGCGGCGAGATAGCCCTCGTGGTGGAGGTCCCACGCGGCCCGCGCATCACCGCGTTGTTCGGCGAGGAATCCGAGTTCGGCCAGGATGAGCGCAGTCCCGGGGTCGCCGTCTCGCCGGCGGTTCCAGTCGAGCCAGACGCGCAGGTGCCGCTCGGCGGTGGCATGGTCGCCACGCCGCCGGGCGGCGAGCGCGAGGCCGACCTGGGCGAACTGCTCCGCGCGTTGGTCGAATTGCTCGGCGGCGAGCCGCAGCGCCCGTTCGTGGAATTCGTCGGCCGCTTCCAAGTCGCCGGTGAGCAGGGCGATCCGGCCGAGTTGGGCCAGCTTGTGGGATACCTGCGGCCATAGGCGCAGATCCTCGGCCATGCGCAGTCCCTCGCGGTGCAGGCGGGCGGCCTGGGCGTAGTCGCCGACGACCTCGACGGCCATGCCGAGGCAGTCGGTGGCGCGTAGTTCGCCCCATCGGTCGCCCAGTTCGTGGAATCGCGCGACGTTCTCGCGACAACTGCGGCGGAAGACCGCGACGTCGCCGCGGATGAGCTCCTCCTCGTCGAGGGCGGCCTGCGCCGAGGCGATGCCCCAGGGGTCGTCGAGTTCGCGGAAGGCGGTGCCGGCTTCGCGCAGATGGTCGAGGACGACGCTTCGGTCGCCGAGTCCGCTGGTGGCGAAGGCGAGGAAGTACTGAGCCCTGGCTCGCCCGTGCGGGTCGTGCCCACCGTCGAAGGCGCGCAGGGCCGTGTCGATGTGCCCGGTCGGATCGGCGGCGGCGCCGGCCTGGAGTTCGAGCCCGGCCAACCAGGCCCCGGCTCGGGCTCGGGCGCGAGCCGTGGCGTCGGTGGCGGGCAGCGCGAGGGCGGCGCTCAGGGCCCGGCGGGCTTCGGTGGTTCGCCCGCGCAGGAACCAGTACCAGGCCAGCGCGTTGGTCAGGCGCAGGGCGATCTCGCCGGCCCGGTGGCACAGGGCGCTGTCGAGCGCGTTGCGCAGGTTGGCGGTCTCGGTGTCGAGGCGTTCGAGCCAGGCGCGCTGACCGTGTCCGTGCAAGTGGGGTGCGGCGCGTTCGGCCAGGTCCGTGTAGTACCGGTCGTGGCGGCGGCGGAGATCCTTCGACTCGCCGGCTTCGCGGGCACGTTCGACGCAATAGGCGGCGACCGATTCGAGGAGGCGGTAGCGCGGACCGGTGGGACCTTCGGCCACGACCACGAGCGATCGGTCGACCAGGCGGGCGAGAGCCTGCACGACGGTGGGGCCGGGGACCGCGTCCGTGGCGCAGACGGCTTCGGCTGCCTCGAGGGTGCATCCGTCGGCGTGTACGGCCAGTCGGCGCAGGACCGCGCGCTCGGTGGCGGTGAGCAGTTCCCAGCTCCAGTCGATCATCGCCCGCAGGGTTTGTTGACGGGCCGGCCCGACGCGGCGACCTGCGGCGAGGACGGTGAAGCGGTCGTCGAGGCGGTCGGCGAGGTCGTGCACGCCCAGGGCACGCACCCGGGTGGCGGCGAGTTCCAGCGCGAGCGGGATCCCGTCGAGGCGGCGGCAGACGGCGGCGACGGCGTGGGCGTTGCCGGCGTCGAGCCGGAATCCGGGCGCGGCGGCCGCGGCACGGGCGACGAACAGCCGTACCGAGCCGGCGCGTTCGAGGGTCTCGGGGCGAGGGTCGGCGGTGGGGTCGGGCAGGGTCAGCGGCGGCACGGGCCACAGGTGTTCTCCGGCCAGGCCCAGGGCCTCCCGGCTGGTCGTGAGGATGCGCAGCTCGGGGGCGGCGCGCAGGAGGCGGTCGACCAGGGCGGCGGCGGCGTCGACGACGTGTTCGCAGTTGTCCAGCACCAGCAGCAGCCGGCGCGGGCGCAGCGCGGCGGCGAGGCGGGCGGTGATGTCCGAGGGGCCGGCGTGGGGTCGGGCCTCGGCGGTGTCGTCGCGGATGTCGAGGGCCGCGGTGACGGCGTGGGCGATGTCGTCGGGCGCAGCGGGCGGGTCTGCGTCGGGGCGGCCGTGTCCGGCGAGTTCGACGAGCCAGGCGCCGTCGGGGTAGGTGTCCGCGACGCGGGTGGCGGCGGCCACGGCGAGGCGGGTCTTGCCGACGCCGCCGGGTCCGGTGAGGGTGACCAGACGGCCGGCGCCGAGGAGTGTGCGCACGTCGTCGATGGCCTGTTCCCGGCCGACCAGGTCGGTGAGCGCTGCGGGCAGGTTGTCGCGGGGGCGGGCGACGGAGGTGACGGGGGTGGAGGCCGGCCGCAGTTCGGCGTCGTGGGTGAGGATCGCCTGGCGCAGGGCGGCGAGTTCGGGTCCGGGGGCCAGGCCGAGTTCGTCGGCGAGGCGGGCGCGGAGTTCGTCGTGGACCGCGAGGGCTTCGCTGGTTCGGCCCGCGCGGTACAGGGCGCGCATGTACGTGGCGCGCAGACCTTCGCGGAGTGGGTGGGCAGCGCTGAGTTCGGCGAGTTCGGCGATGAGGAGGCTGTGTTCGCCCAGTTCGAGTCGGGCTTCGGCTTGCGCCTCGAGGGCGGCCACGCGTTGTTCGTCGAGGCCGGCCGCGGCGGAGCGGGTGAACTCGGCGTCGGCGAAGTCGGCGAACGCGGGGCCGCGCCACATGGCCAGCGCGTCGGCGAGCAGTCCCGCACGCGTCCGGGGGTCGCCCGCGGTGCGCGCGGCGGCGGCCAGGGCCGCGAAGCGGTCCGCGTCGACCGTGTCGGCCGCGGGGTGCAGAGCGTAGCCGGGGGCGCGGGTGACGACGAGATCGCGGCCTCCCGGTTCGGCCCGTTCCAGGGCACGGCGCAGTTGGGAGACCCGGGTCTGGAGCGCCGCGGTGGGGTTGGCGGGCGGGTTCTCGCGCCACAGATCCTCGACGAGACGGTCCACCGACCGGGTTCGGCCGCGATGTGCGAGGAGGTCGGCGAGCAGAGCCCGGACCTTCAGGTCGGGGACCTTGACCGGCGTTCCGTCCGCCGTTCGGACGTCCAGTGGCCCGAGTACCCCGAAGTGCATGGCGCCACCGTAGCAAGGGGCGGGCGGGCGCCCGATGCACGCGATCGGCGAGCGCCACACGGCCGCCCGGAGGCTACCTGAAGCGAACCGGTAGGAGACCTGAAGGCGCGGCCGGCACATTGGTGTCCGGTCCGGCCGGTGTGGTGCTCGCGGGGTCGGAGTCGGAGAGGCGCCTCGGCCTCCTCGTTCTCCGTTCCTGCTTCGTCCCCACCCGTCGCGACCCCGTCCCGGCGCGGCGCATAGACGGGCGCTGCCGAAACAGCATGACGATTCCTTGGGAGATGTCCCGTGTCTTCGCACAGTCCGACGATGTCCGGTGTTCGCGCCGGCCCCCGCGAGTGGATCGGGTTGGCCGTTCTCGCGCTGCCCACGATGTTGCTCTCCCTCGACGTGACCGTCCTCTACCTCGCGTTGCCGCAACTGGGCGCGGATCTGCGTCCGGACGGCGCCGAGACGTTGTGGATCACCGATGTCTACGGCTTCATGATCGCCGGGTTTCTGGTGACCATGGGCACGTTGGGTGACCGGATCGGCAGACGGAGGCTGTTGGTGATCGGCGCCGCCGCGTTCGGGGCCGCGTCGGTGCTGGCCGCCTACGCGACGTCGCCGCAGATGTTGATCGTCGCCCGCGCGCTCCTGGGTGTGGCCGGGTTGACGCTGATGCCGTCCACGTTGTCCTTGATCAGCACGATGTTCACCGACCCCAGGGAGCGGGGCTCGGCCATCGGGATCTGGGCGAGTTGCTTCTCGGTCGGCATCGCGGCGGGTCCGGTCGTCGGCGGTCTGCTGCTCGACGCGTTCTGGTGGGGTTCGGTCTTCCTGCTCGGTGTGCCGGTGATGGCGGTGTTGCTGGTCGCCGCGCCGTTGTTGCTGCCGGAGTACCGGAATCCCGAGGCCGGGCGGCTCGACGTGGTCAGTGTCGTCCTCTCCCTCGCGGCGATTCTGCCGGTGATTTACGGGATCAAGCGGTGGGCCGGACACGGTTTCGAGACGTCCGCCGCGGTGGTGCTGGTGGTCGGCCCGGTCTTCGGGTACGTCTTCGCCCGTCGCCAGCGTCGGCTCGCCCATCCGCTCCTGGATCTGCGGCTGTTCCGCAACCGCACGTTCCGGGCCGCGGCGGTGGTCTCGGTCCTGGCGGCGAGCGGGCTCGGCGGGATGTATCTGTTCGTCACGCAATACCTGCAACTTGTCGAGGGCCTGTCCCCGGTGCGGGCGGGGATGTGGCTGCTGCCGGCGGCCTTCGCGTTGATCGCCGCGACGTTGGCGACCACGGTCGTGGCCCGTCGGGTGCGGCCGGGCTACGTGCTCGGCGGTGGTCTGGCCGTCGCGGCGGTGGGGTACCTGCTTCTGGCCCTGGTCGACAGCACGGGTGGGCTGCCGCTCCTGGTGACCGGATTCGTCGTGCTCTACGCGGGGTTCAGCCCGGTGATGGTGCTCGGCGTCGATCTGATCGTGGGATCGGTACCGGCGGAGGAGGCGGGTTCGGCCGCCGCGGTGGCGGAGACCGGCACGGAGTTCGGCTTGGCGCTGGGGATCGCCGTGCTCGGCAGCCTGGGCGCCGCGGTGTACCGGGACCGGACGGACGAGTCGATCCCGGAGGGTGTCCCCGACAGGGTCGCCGACGCCGCGCACGACAGCCTGGCGGGGGTCACGGCAGCGGCCGAAGGATTGCCGGCGGGGCCGCGGGACGACGTACTGGGCTCGGCGCGGGATGCCTTCACGACGGGCTTGAACGTGGTGGGCGGGGTCGGCGCGGCGCTGATGCTCGTATTGGCGGCTTTGGCGGTGTCCATGTTGCGGCACGCGGGCCCGACCGCCGATCGGGACACGGCCGAGAGCTCACCCGACGCGGGGGTGGAGCCCGACCGGGTCCCCGTCACCGCCGGGATCGCCGCGGACCGGGACCGGTCCACGATCCCCGACCCGCCTGCCGGTACACCCCCGACGATCGCGTGAGGCCGTGCGTTGCGGCGGATCGCGCCCCAACCAGCCCCTGAACCCGAACAGGACACCCGTGAACGCCGGGCGCGTCGGTGTCGCGGGTGGGCGGTGCGCGCTCGAGGAGGTTCGCGGTCGCTGTCGGCGGGTTGTCGTCGGCACCGGGATACGACCGCGTCCGGTCGGCGGGCTCGGGCGCGGTCGGGCCGTTGCCGTGCGGGGGAAGGCGCCGGGACTCCCACCGACCTTGCCCGTTTCGCGGGGCGCCGGCGTGCGGGTTCGTCGCGCCGGCGCGTCCGCGCGTCCCGCTGCTCGCGGCTCGCTGCTCGCTGCTCGCTGCTCGCCGCTTGCTGCTTGCTGCTTGCTGCTTGCTGTGGCGCCCTGCCGGGATCTCGGCTCACCCGGTCCCCACCAGCAGGCCCTCCACGTCGTCGTGCACGTCCCCACCGGGAAGTTCTCACGCCGTAGTGGTTCGGCGTGCGGGGCGCACGAATGGCTACGTGACGCGGAAGTTGGCCATCATGGTCATGTCCTCGTGTTCGAGGTTGTGGCAGTGCATCATGTACCGGCCCTTGAACCCGTCGAAGCGGGCGAGGACTTCGACGGTCTCGTATGGGCGCACATCCACCGTGTCCTTCCAGCCCGCGTCCGTGGCGGCCGGTGCGCCGGCACCGCGACCGACGACCGCGAAGTGCGCCAGGTGCAGGTGGACCGGGTGGTGGAAGTCGCTGGACAGGCGCCACAACTCGACGGTGCCCAGCGCCGGGTCGGCGAGGTGCTCGTCGGGGTCGAATACACGGCCGTTGATCGTCCACATCCGTGCGCCTGCGCGTTTGGTCTGTCGGAAGTCGAACGCGCGGGTCCGCACCGCGTCACCTCGTGTCGGCAGCCTCGGCTCCGAAAGCCGTTCGGGAATCCGGGACTCGTCACGGGCCCGACGTACCACCCGGAACCGCATCACCTCGCGGGTGCCGGCGGTCTCGCCGAGCATGTTGCGCACCGTCACCTCGGTGCCGACGGGGTAGCGACCGAAGTCGACGACCAGGTCGAATCGCTCCGCCGGGGAGATCGGCACCCGGTCGTGCCCCACCGGCCGCTCCAGCAGGCCGCCGTCGCTGCCGACCTGCACGAACGCCGGGCTCCCGTCCGGTGGTTCGGGGTCCAACCGCAGCCCGTACCGGCGGGCGTTGGACGCGTTCAGCACGCGCAGCCGGTACCTGGTCGCCTCGACCTCCAGCACCGGCCACGGCGCCCCGTTGACCAGGACGACGTCGCCCAGGACCCCCTCCATGAAGTCGTCCTCGACACCGGGTCTCCCGATCAGGGTGGGGTCCAACGCCGGGTAGCGAAACTCCCCGCCGGCCTCGAACGCGCGGTCGCAGATCATCAGCGGGACGTCGCGTTCGCCGGACGGCAGCGGCAGCGCCTCGTCCTCCGCATCCGTGACCAGGAAGAAGCCCGCCAGGCCGCGCCACACCTGCGGCCCGGAGAAGTCCATCCGATGGTCGTGGTACCACAGCGTTGCCGCCCGCTGGGCGAGCGGATAGACGTAGTCCCTGGTGTGGGCGTGTGTCGTCCACTGGTTCGGGCGCACCACCATCGCCCCATGCCCGCCGTGCCCGCCGTGCCCGCCGTGCCCGCCGTGCCCGCCGTTCTGTGTTGCCTGGTGGACGGCGTTCACGGCCGGGCTGTACCCACCCTTGGAGATCACCAGATCGGTGGGGTAGCCGTCGGACTCGGGCGGGGTCACGCCGCCGTGCAGGTGCGTGGACGTCGGCACCACCAGCTCGTTCCGCACCCGTACCACCGCCTCGTGTCCCGACCGCAGCCGAAACGTCGGGCCGGGAAACGTCCCGTCGTAGCCCCACACCGTGGTCCGCGTCCCCGGCAGGATCTCCACCTCGGCCGCCCGCTGCACCACCTCGAACCGTGACGCCCCCGACCCGTCCACCACCGGAACCGCCTGCGCGGGAATCGGCAACGGCACGGTGAACGGTTCGGGCAACCGCGCCCGGCTGCGCAACAACTCCCCGCTCGTCGTGGTCGTCGAACAACCGACCGCCGCCGACAGGGCCACGCCCCCGCTCAACCCCAGGAATCCCCGACGCGACAAGTATCGGCTCATATCGTCGGCTCCCGATGCCGACGAAACCCGAACGACCAGGTCAGATTCCAGGCCGCGACTCCCACGAGAGCCGTCCCGAGCGGGATGTGCAGGGCGAGATTGCGCGCGCCGCCCGCGCCGATCTGCGTGACGACCAGGACGAACAGCACAGGCGGATAGGCGAGGTACCAGACGGGGCCACGCCCGAACCACCACAGCAGCACGGCCGCGACCATCTGCACCATGGGAAACAGGACCAGCGACCCGCCCACGGCCCCGTGGACCCGGAGCAGATCCACATCACCGGTCACGAACCGGCCCGCCACAATCGCCTGGGTCAAAGTCCCGACCGCGAACAGGACGCCCAGTACGCGCACCACGACGACGGGCCACGCCCTCGGTCTGACACCCGATCGACGCGAACTCACCCGCCCCCGGCCACGTTTCCCTTTCAGCGCGGAGAACCGCGCTTCGTAGCGATCCGGTGGTACATGCATCGCGATCTCCTCGTTCCGGCGCAACCGGATCGCATGGGTGGGGGCATGTCGCCCACCCCGGGGGGATGGTCGTTTTCCCAGGTGTTGAAGCAACACGACAGGCCCTTCGGGTCGGACGAGTCGCGACCGGACGTGCGTGCGTTGTGAGTCGACGTCCGGCCGGGGCAGCCGGGGCGCGAGGCCGCCTACTCGACGTCGATCAGCGCGGGCATTCCTTCGGCCCCCAGTGGCAGTTCTCGACCCGGGATGCGGCAGCCGCGGGGTTGATCGTGCACGTCGGCAGCCGCCGCGGACGGCACGGCGCAGCAGAGGACCGCGACGGCGGAGATGACGCCCGGAAGACGGGTGGTGTTGGAAATGCGCATGGCAGTGCTCCCCTGGTTGTTGCTGCGTTGGGCCGCCGTCGGCGCGTCGAGGAAAGCGCCATCCTTCGGGAAGACGCCGGGACTGTGGGCATGCGGGACCTCGAACCACTCTGAAAACGAGGTGGTTTCGTGGGCCGACCTACTCGGTTGCGGAGCGATTCGAACTGAGATCAGTCTGTTCGACGGCTCGTGTGACGCCCTCATGAGCAAGAACGAAGTGCGCCGGCACCGGACGGAGTAGATCGGCTGCGCCGGCCACAACCGAGGTGGTACACGCACCACGTGCGCTCACAACTCCGACCGTACGAACACCCCGAGGCCGTCTCGGGATGGGTTGGCCGTAACCACGTTCTCCTCCCCGGCCGAACGGGCCCCGCTCGCCCAGGGCGTGAGCGGCGTACGAGCGGGGGCGGATGTCTACGAGCCCTGTGTCCGCGTCAACGCGTACGGGTTGCGGTGATGGCCGTGGTGAGGTCGTCCCACAGGTCTTCGACGTGTTCGCACCCGACACTGAGGCGAAGCAGGCCGGGCGGGACGTGTTCCTGGCCGAGGAGTTTGGCGCGTCGCTCGATCGTGCTCTCGACGCCGCCGAGACTGGTGGCCGAAGTGACGACGCGCACTGCGGCGCAGACGGCGTCGACGTGCGCCGCGTCGACGAGTTCGAAGCTGTGGCCGCCCGGCGGGCGGAGACGCTGAGCGGATGGTCGGGGCCGAGCACGCGTTCGGTGTCTGCGGCCCATCGGAGGTGTTCGTCGCGTATCAGGGCGCGGGCCTTCCGCTCCGCGTCGGCCATCGCCGACGGCCACGTGCGTCGAGCCGGCGGCGCGCACGCGCAGGGTCAGCTCGTGGTCACGGCCCAGGACGCGGGAGGCGTCCTCGACGACCTCCCGCAGCAGCTCCCGGCAGAGCAGCACGTCGCCGGCCGCCGCGACGGTCTGCGCATGGATCAGCCGTACGGCGAGGGTGTCGACCGTCCGACCGCCCGCATCCGCGGCCCACTGCGAGGCGAGCTCCGCCAGGCGCTCCTTGCACGACGATGCGGACGCGGCACCGCACGCCTCTACCGCGGCCCGCGCTTTTGCGGTGAGCATGTCCTCGACGCCGTAGACGTGTTCCCCGGCCCGCCGTTCGCCGCGTTGCTGCGCGCGGGCGCGCCCGCGCGCAACCATGAGAGCACACGGTGCGCGCCGCCCGGCCCGGTCCGCGCCTATTGGACACCGACACCTGCGGCACCTGGCTGTGGCGGGCCCGCGGGACGAGTACGTGCGGTCGAGGAGCACGAATTCGCGCACCCGGGACGCCTTCGAAGGTGCGGTCGGATCCGGTGAGAGGCCCACCAACTACGCTCGGTACCAGACACGTTCACATCGGGGGATGAGCATGGGCAACCGGAACACATCCCGCACGGGCGGGGTCGCCATCCGATGCGCGACCGTGCTCCTGTCGATCACGACGGCCGCCGCCTGCTCCGGCGGCGACAACGGGAAGGCACACCCGAAGCAGCCGAAGGCGGCCCCCTCGGCGGTCGCGGGGTCGGCCGGGCCCGGCTCCGACGGCGCGGCCGGGGAGGCTCCCGTCTGGGGCGCGGACAACCTGCCGCCGGGTGTCGACTTCTGGGCCGGGAAGGTGGACTTGACGGTGTTCCTGTGCCGGGTCTCCGACCCGAAGACGGGCGGCTGCTCGAGCGGCGCCGTCACCAACGCCCAACGCGAGGAGATCCTCGCCGCGCTCAAAGCCATGCCGCAGGTCGAGCACGTGTACTTCGAGGACCGGGGACAGGCATGGGAGCTGTTTCGCGCGCAGAACGCCGGCAACCCCCTCCTCCTCGACGCGATGACGGCCGAGCAACTCCCGGAGTCCTTCCGCATCAAACTCAAGGACCCCGCCACCATCACGACGGTGGCGTCCGCGTTCGAGGAACGCCCGGGAGTGGCCTCGACCATGAAGCGGACCCCCTCCGGCCCGCCCGCCTCTCCCCCGGCCCCGCCACGGCGCCGCTGACCCCGGAACGGGCCAGGCGCGCCGTGCTTCGTGAATCACTTGGGCCCTGGCTCGAAACCGCGGGGCGTCGTGACCGACACCGAGCCCAAGCCGGCCGTCGCACCGTACTCGGGCCTCAGCTGCGCAGGGTGTAACCGTGCCCTGGCGGGTGCGCCGACCGGCCCGATCGCCGCGCTCCTGGGATCGACCCGACGCTTCCGAGGCGTTCGGGACGACGTCGCGGAGGCGGTGAAGGCCCGGTTGGAGCGGTCGCGGGTGCTCCACCGCCCCGGCCACCGCTTCGCGCGGTGATCGAGGAACGGGTGCTGAGGCAGCGGTACGACGACGCCGCGACCATGGCCGGTCCGCTCGGGCACCTGCTCACGGCGATGGCCTGTCCGCAGGTCGCGCTCGGCGTCATACCGTTCGGCGCGGCACGCGAACACATCCGGGGCGTGGCGTCGTTCACCGTCTACGACGAGGACCGGGTCGCCATCGAGTGGCCGAGAGCCGAGGTCGACATCACCGCTGCCGGCGACGTCGAGGACTGCGTGCGGGCTTTCGCCGAACTGACCAAACTCGCCGCCGTACACGGGACCCGGGCGCGCGCGCTCGTCGCTGCCGCGACCGATGCCCTGGAGTAGCCCGTTCGAGTGTTCCCCGCGGAATTTTGTGGAACTTCCTGGCCGCCGGGCCCGGCGCCGCGTCACGGTGGACGCATGGCCGCATCCGGCAGGTTCCCGAGGTCCGCGCGCTCGCCCCCCGATCACCGACATCAGGTTCCGCGTGTGCTCGATCGAGGCGGACGGGTCGGTCCGCGACGGTCCGGCGGGGAGACCGCCGAACGTCCCCGGTCAGCCTTGCGACAACCACTGTGCCGGTCACCGCATCGCCCTCATCCCCGGGGATCCCTGTCGTGCCCTCGCGATCGAGGGATCGCGCCATGGTCGAACTCGGTTTTCGGACTCTGCGCCGCGGGTCACCGAGACGCGCCTCGGTGGGCCGCCCGCAACGCGAAAGGACAGGTCGGCGCCGCCACCCCTGGCAGGCTCGGCCGCGCCGACATCGGATGGCCCACCGCCTGACGATCCCGCGGAGGGACGCATGGACTTCGGCACGTGGCCGCGCCTGCTCGTCGTCGACGTCGAGGGCAACGGTGCCCAACCGCCGGACCTCGTCGAAGTCGCCGCAATCCCTGTGGCCGATGGCCAAGTGCGCTCGGAGTCCGCGCGCTCCACGCTCGTCCGCCCGCCGCGGCCGATCACCGCCTTCACAACGGGCGTTCACCACATCACCAACCAGGACGTCGAGAACGCGTCTTCGTGGAACACCGTCGCCCCCTACATCCGACGCGACCTCGACGGCGTGTGGATCGCCGCACACAACGCGTCCGTCGACTACCGGGTCCTGTCCCGTCACCTCCCCGACTGGCAGCCGCTCGGCGTCCTGGACACCCTGCGCCTGGCCCGCGCGATCCACCCCACAGCCACCCGCCACACCCTCGATGCGCTCCTCGAGTACATCGGCGCCGACACCGCCGCGATCCCCGGACGACGCCACCGCGCGGGATTCGACGCCCACGCCACCGCCCTGCTTCTGCTCGACCTCGCCGCGCACTATCCGACCTGGGAAGCCCTGGTCGCCGCAGCCGTGCCCCCGGGCCTGCCCGGAACCTCTCCCCCACCTCATCGAGACGAGGAACTCCCACTGTGGTGACCCCCGCACACATCGATGTCGCCGGAACCCACGCCAGCGGCATGAAAAGACCCTCGCCCGCCGCATCGAGATGGGACTGCGGGCGAGGCGCCTCGCCGTCGCCCGTACCGGCGGCCCGGTCCCACGCGCCCCCGCCGTGGAACTGCCGACGATGACGCGCCACACAGGCGGCCTCCGCCGTCCCGCAACTCCGCCCAGGCACGCACTCGTCGTTCGCGGGCCCCCGCCTCCCGCCGACCATCCATCGATCCGGCGATCCGCCGATCCGCTCCACTTCTCCAGGAGGCGCCCGTGCACGAGAAATCCGCAGCCCAGGACGTTCCGAACGGCGGACGGAGGACTTCGTGACCCGACGACCAAGGCGACGCCGTGACCAGGCGGCCGAGACGATCGCTCGCGGCGCGGCCAGCGGCGAGGAACTCTTCGGCGGCAGGCTCGTCTACGACCACGGCGCCTTCGCACACCAGAACGCGCACCTGCACCTGTCGCTGCTCGGCACGTTCCGGCAACTGCCCAGGCTTGTCGCCGCGTCGGTGCGCCTGGCGTGGCGCACCGACCCCCGGGCACTGTCGGCCGTCAGCCTCGCCGAGCTCGGTCGCGGTCTGGCCGGCGCGTTCAGCCTGTTGGCCACCAACCAGGTCCTGGTGCGGTTGTTCGCCGCCGGCGCCACACCCGACCGGGTGCGCGCGGCGCTGCCCGCGCTGATGGCGCTCGCGGCCTCCGGGATCGTCATCTCGCTGCTGCAGGCGGTGTCCACCACCGCGTCCGGGCGCCTGGAACCCAAAATCGAACGCGCCGCGGAGACCTCTTTGCTGAGCAAGACCTCCAGGGTGGAGATGGCCACCCTGGAGGACGGTGATTTCAAACGGCTCCTGCAATCGGCGAACTGAGGCACGGACGCCTCCCGACGCATGATCTCCTACACGATCGGCATCGCCAACGCGTTGATCTCGCTCGCCGCAGCCGGAACGGTACTCGCCGTGCTGCACCCGGTGCTGCTCCCCCTCCTCGCGCTGATCACCGTGCCACAGGCCTGGGGCGCGGTCCGTGACGCACGGCGCCGCTACACCTCCGTCCAACAGTGGATCGACCACAACCGGCAGCAGGGCGAGGTCGGCTGGCATCTGCGCCACATCGGCTCGGGGCCCGAGATCCGCGTGCACGGCGTCGGCGACTACCTGGTGGGGCACTACAAACGGATGGCCGCGGCAAGCGAGGCCGAGGAGAGCCGACTCGCCCGCGCCGAAGCCGTCACCGGGCTGCTGTCGGCCGCGCTCGCGGGCCTGGCGACCGGCGCGACCTACGTCGTACTGGGGTGGCTGACCTGGACCGGCCGCACCGGACTGGCCGCATCCGGCACCGCGGTCCTGGCGATCCGCACCGGCACCGGCGCACTGACCCGCCTCGTCGAACAGGTCCAATACACCTACAAACAGTCGCTGTTCGTCCAGGACCTCGAACGGACCTGCGCGCTCGCGGACGAACACGCCATCCCCCGCGGCGGCCTGCCCGTGGAAGCGTTCCCCGACGAGATCCACGTCGACAACGTCACCTACACCTACCCCGACCGGGACAAACCCGCCGTCGACGCCGTCTCACTGACCATCAAACGCGGACAGATCGTCGCACTCGTCGGCGAGAACGGCTCCGGCAAGACCACCCTGGCGAAGATCATCGCCGGACTGTACCGGCCACAATCGGGACACATCCGCTGGGACGGCATCGACGACACCACCCTGGACCGAGACCAACTCTTCGCCCGCGTCGCCCTGATCTCCCAATCGTTCACCGAATGGCCCTTCACCGCCGCCACCAACATCCGCGTCGGCCGCCCCACCCTCACCGACGACACCGCACGCCCCGGCACCACGACGGTGCCCGGCCCGCGCGGCCGGACCGCCACCAACGAGGAACACCCGGCGCCGGACCCGGACGCGGCCCTGGAGGCCGCCGCACGATACGCCGAGGCCAACCACGTGATCGACGAACTGCCCAAGAAGTGGGACACCTTGCTGGACCGCTCCTACATCGGCGGAGTCGCCCTGTCCGGCGGACAGTGGCAACGCATCCTCCTGGGCCGCGGTGTCTACCGCGACGCCGACCTGATCATCGCCGACGAACCGACGTCCGCCCTCGACGCCCGAGCCGAGATCGCCGCGTTCGAACGAATCCGCGCACTCGCCGACGACGGGCACACGATCATCCTCATCACCCACCGCCTCGCCAGTACCCGACTCGCCGACCACATCTACGTCCTCGACCACGGCACCCTCGTCGAGCACGGTAGCCACCGGGAACTCCTCGCCGACGAGGGGCGCTACGCCGCCATGTACCGCATGCAGGCCGAGCAGTACGACACCGCACACACCACCGACGAAGAACCGACGCGTGGCGGCCGACCACCAGACCCGGGCGGGAAGTCACCCGTCTGAGCGAACCGAGCCGGGCGTGCGGTCGGCCCCTGCGGCACCCGCGGGCCGAGTCCTGGACGGGCCCGCGTTCCGCGTCGGGCGTTCGGCGTGCAACGTTGCTGCCGATCCGGCTCGGGCGCGAGTTGGACGTCCGGGATCCGCCGGAGCTCGTACGGTGTCTGCGCGAACTCGGCGGGGTGTTCAGCCGCGCCGGGCGCGGATGAGGTCGCGATACCAGAGGAAGGACGCCTTCGGGGTGCGGATCTGGGTGTCGTGGTCGACGTGGACGAGGCCGAAGCGCTGGTGGAATCCCTCGGCCCATTCGAAGTTGTCCAGCAGGGTCCAGGTGAAGTAGCCACGGACGTCCACACCTTGGGCCACAGCGGCGTCGACGGCCCGGAGATGGGTGTCCAGGTAGTCGATACGGTCGAGGTCGGGGACGGTGCCGTCCGCGGTGACGACGTCGTCGACGGAACAGCCGTTCTCCGTGATGTAGACCGGAGGGAGCGTCGGGTAGCGCTCCTTGAGGCCGACGAGCAGTTCACGCAGGCCGTCGGGGACGACGGGCCAGTCGAAGGCGGTGCGGCGGTAGCCCTCGATGGGGGCCTCTTCGAACGGCAGGCCCTCGGACGTCGGGGCCTGAATCCGGGTCGGGTTGTAGTAGTTGATGCCGAGCGCGTCCAACGGAGCCGAGATGAGTTCGAGATCGCCGTCCCGGACGGAGCCGCCGAGGGTGGCGTCCGCGCCGTAGGCCGACAGGTCGGGGTAGGCGCCCGTAAGGATCGGGTCGTTGAACAGGCGGTTGTGCAGGTTGTCGTAGGCCTGCGCGGCGGCGCGGTCGCCGGGGGCGTCCGAGGCGGGCCAGACCGGGGTGCAGTTGTTGGCGATCATCACCTGAAGGCCGCGTTCGCGCAGCTCCCTCAGCGCCAGACCGTGGCCGAGCAGCTGGTGGTGGGCGACCGGCAGGCAATCGAGGAACAGGGTGCGGCCCGGCGCGTGGGTACCGAGACCGTAGCCCCAGACCATGTGGATGAACGGTTCGTTGAGCGTGATCCACTTCCGGACGCGGTCGCCCAGCCTGTCGGCCACGATGGCGCAGTACTCGGCGAAGCGGTACGCGGTGTCGCGGTTGAGCCAGCCGTCGTCGTCCTCGAGGCCCTGCGGGAGGTCCCAGTGGAACAGGGTCGGGACGGGCTCCACGCCGCGCGCGAGCAGACCGTCGACCAAGCGGTCGTAGAAGTCCAGGCCCCGGAGGTTGACATCGCCTCGGCCGGTCGGCTGGATTCGGGGCCAGGCGATCGAGAAGCGGTAGCCGGTGAGGCCCGCCTCGGCCATCAGCGCGAGGTCCTCCTCGTACCGGTGGTAGTGGTCGCAGGCCACGTCACCGGTGTGCCCGTCGCGGATCGCGCCGGGGCGGGCGGTGAAGGTGTCCCACACCGACGGGCCACGGCCGTCCTCCTTGGTGGCGCCCTCGATCTGGTACGACGCCGTCGAGGCGCCCCAGATGAAGTCCGCGGGCAGATGGTCAAGCGCCACATCAACCTCCAAAACATGAGTAGTACTCATGTTAGTGCGGATCGATGGGATGATGGAAGCGTGAATCAAGATCGCACCTCGGGGACGCTGCGCCGGCGGCCCGTGCAAAGGCGCAGCGCCGAACGATTCGAACGGCTGTTGGACGCCTGTGCCGAGCTCCTGGACGAAGTCGGCTACGTCGCGCTGACCACCAAGGATGTCGCCCGCAGGGCCGAGGTGCCCATCGGGACCCTGTACCAGTTCTTCTCCGACAAAGAGGGGCTGATCGGCGCGCTCGCCGCCCGCAACCTGGGCGTCTTCCTCGAGCGGGTCTCGGCCCGGCTGGAGAGCGAGCAGCCCGAAGACGTCTCGGGCATCGTGGAGGTGACCGTCGACGAATTCGTCACCATGCGTCGGACGATCACCGGGTTCGGCGTGGTCGACTTCGGAGCGGAGGGCCGGGACCACACCCTCGATCCGGCCCTGGACAACAACACCGCGGTCGCCGGACGGCTGCTCGGACTGACCGCGGCCCTGACCGGGGCTCGGGACGACGCCGAACTGGAGATCGTCGTCCGAGTGGCCCTGGAGTGCGCGGACAGCCTGCTGAAACTGGCCTTCCTCACCGATTCGCAGGGCGATCCCCGGCTGATCGCCGAGTGCAAACGAGTCCTCAACAGCTATCTGAACGATCGAATCCGTGCACTGACAACACGGTAGTGGCATGACACGCTTGACCGTTGGTGGCATGACACACGCTTGGCCGCCGAAGGACACGAACGGCGCTGCGGCGACTGCCTACACGAACGCGGCACCCGCCCCCCGCCGAGCCGCGCGCGTCCGATGTGACCGTCCGGCGCCATCCGACCGTGCCGCGGGAGCGCGGACCGCTAACGAACGCTCGTGACCTTCCAGACCAGTGCCGCGCCCAGCACGGACATGGCCGCGGAGCAGAGGAACAACGAGCGGTAACCCCCCAGTTCGCCGAGCACGACCGAGGCGATCGGGGGGACGAGCACGTACGGCAGGGAGGTCATCAGGTTGGCCAGCGCCATATCCTTGCCCCGGTTCCCCGAGGCCGGGAGCACTTCGGTGACCAGAGCGGTATCGACGGCCAGGTACACGCCGTAGCCCAAACCCAGAATCACGGCCGCGACCAGCGTCATGGTCCAGGTGGGCGACAGGGCGAGCGGGACCGCGGCGACGGCCATGGTGACGCCGCCGAGGAACACCGGCATGCGGCGCCTGCCCAGCCTGTCGGAGAGCCAACCGCTGAGGACGACCGTCGAGATCGTGGCCAGGCAGTTGACGCCGATCACGATGAGCAGGCCGTCCTCGGTGGACTGGCCGGGGAAGAGCTGTTCGTAGTGCAGGACATCGTCCAGGAAATACGGCAAGTACAGCGTGCCCAGCCCGTAGCCCAGACCCATGACGAACCGGGAGCCCATCGCCCAGACGAAGTCCGGGTGTTCGCGAGGGCTGATCCGGTAGCCGGCCAGGAAACCGCGCAGCGAGAAAGACTCGCGGTGGCTGCCGGGCAGCGGCGGGTCCTTCGAGACGACCGCGAACAACACGATCAGTAGCGGGAAGGCGGCCATCAGCACGTACTGCGCGGAGAACCCGACGACGAGGCCGATCGACAGCCCGCCCACGATCAGGCCACCCGCCTGCGGGACCGTGGCCCAGCCCAGCACCACGCCGCGCTGGGGGGGGGGGGGGGGGGGGGGGACCAACCCGGGAAGCGCCGCCCCGAGTAGGTCCGAAGAAGGGGGTTTCGGGGGCAAGGGTTTCTTGACCCATGCCGCTCCCGCTGTTC
>NZ_JBVHLU010000088.1:0-45170 GCF_055558835.1 Embleya sp. NPDC025285 | reverse complement strand
CCCCCCCCCCCCCCCCCCCCCCCCCCCCCCCCCCCCCCCCCCCCCCCCCCCCCCCCCCCCCCCCCCCCCCCCCCCCCCCCCCCCCCCCCCGGGCCTGCGTGTGTCGGTCGGGGTGTTGTGGTCACCACCCGTCCGCGATGAAGTCGGCGAGGTCGGTGACGACCGGACGTGGGTCTTTGAGGCGGGCACGGCCGCGTGCGAACCAGTCGCAATCCCAGTCGTCGCGGGCGGGGTGCCGTGGGCAGCCGGCCCGGTAGCGGTCGACCGCGGCGAGCAGGGTGCGGTGTGCCCGGCGGGCCAGGCGCACGCTGCCGGTGGTGCCGGCCCCGGTGTGTCCGTGCCACCGCTCGACCGGGTCGGCGCCCAAGTCCCGCAACGCGCCGACCAGTGCGTCGAGTTCGCCGGGCGCGAGGACGGTCGGTCCCCGTTCGGGGTCGTGGTCGACGCGGGCGACACCGAGGATGACGACCGGCGTTCCGTCGGCGCCGGCGGGCACCCACGTGATGAGTCGGTTCGAGCCGGCCGGGCCGCGCAGGGTGACGCCGTGCTGCTCGACCAGGGCGCGGCGCGGCTGTCGGGTCTCGTACAGCCAGCGCAGGCCGCCCCGCAGGATCGGCAGGTGGGAGGCGGGGTCGAACATCAGGACCGGCCGCCCGTCGGCCCGTGCTCGACGGCCAGGGCGCGCAACCGCTTGACGGCGTCTCCCCAGCCGGGCACCAGCTCGTAGTCCTCGGGACTGCTGCCCAGGGCCTCGATCTGTTGCGCGGCGTAGGTGAGTGCGGTGGCCCAGGCCGTGCTCAGGTCTTCCTCTGCGGAGCGGTGCAGCGTGCCGAGCATCCGCATCCGGGCCGTCTCGCGGTCGAGGCATTCGGCGTCGGTGAGTGCGGTGACGCGTGTCTCGGCGGCCTGGGCGCGGCCGAGGACGCGGGTGGCGTAGCCGGCCAGGTATCCGACGGCGGTGTCGGCCTCGGTGCGCAGGTTGGCGAGGGCGCGCCGGTACCGGGTGGCGTCCTCGTCGGCGGCGTCCTGGTCGCGGGCGGCCTCGATCGTGGCGGTGTCGTGCATGCCCAGGTCGGCACGCAGCCGGCGCACGGCGGCGACCAGGGCGGGCATGTGCTCGTCGAGGAGCCGTCGCATCGCCGGGTCGACCAACGCGAGTTCCTCTGTGGTGGCCTCGTCGTCCTGAATGCGGGCGACGGCGGCCTGGTCCTCCTCGACCAGGTCGAGGTCGACTCCGTCGACGGGTTCGGCGTCGCCGGTGCCGCAGCCGCAGCCGCGCCGGATCATCGCGATGACCTCCTCTGCGACGTCGGGGGCCAGGTGCACGCCCTCCTCGGTGGTGTGGAGGGTGATCCCGCAGCCGCCGTCGACCACGGGGCGGATCGTGAGGCCGTCGCCGGATTCGAGGGCCAGGAAGTAGTAGTCGGCGGGCGTGGTGTCGGGCACGGTTCCTCCTGCTGGGTCGGGTGGATCAGGTGCGGGGAGCGCCGAAGGGCGGAAGCGGTGTGGTGCGGGTGGCGGCGCGCAGTCCGGGCAGGCCGTGGCCGATCAGCACGACGCGTCGGCCGTCGTACGTGCCGGGCGCGTGGGTGTAGCGGCTTCGGTTGGTCTCGGTGCCGTGTTCGACCGCGACCAGCTCGCGCCACGCGGTCCACTGGTCGAGGGCGGTGAGGTGTACGTGGACGTGCACCGTCGTGGGGTCGAGCAGGTCGGGGCGCAGGGTGGGCAGCGGCAGGCCGGCGGCCGCGGCGGCTGCGGTGAGGTTGTCGGCGAACGACAGGGCCGGTTGCCCGCCGGTGCGGGAGAGTTCGTGGGCGTCGGTGCGGCAGAGCGCGCACAACCCGTCGTGCTGCGTCAGGCCCTCGCACACCCGGCACACGCTGTACGGGCGGGTGTCCGGTTCGGCGTCGGCGTCCTGGCAGGCGGCGGCGCAGCGCGGGCACAGGTCGTCGGGCACGGCATGGTCCCGGTCGAGGTGCACCGGCGGGACGTCGGGCACGACGGCGAGTTCGCCGCACGCGGTGAGAGTCAGGCGGCCGGGCAGCGGCTGCCGCCCGAACAGGCTGGGGATCGCGTGGCGCAGCGCGGGGTCGGCGGTGGCGTAGGGGCTGGTCGGGTGATTCATTCGGGCTCCCTGCGGGTGAGTTCGATGGGCTGCTCGGCGTCGGCGAACCTGCTGGCGTGCGAGTTGTGCAAGGCGCGGCCGCGGGCGTTGGTGCAGGGCTGGTGGGCCTGCGCGCCGCAGTGCGTGCAGGGCACGGCGCGTTCCGGGCGCATGGGGATTCGTTGCTGCCCCTGGATGCGCTTGTGTCGTTTCACCGGTCGTCGCCCTGGTCGTCGCCCTGGTCGGCGGGTGCGGCGTCCCGGGCGGCGGCCGCGGCGTGGGCGTCGTCGACGCGGCTGTCGTGCGGGTCGGTCAGGGGGGCGCCGTGGACGCGGGTGACGCACCGGTCGCCGGGGTCGGCGTGGCAGTGGCGGCAGGGGACGGAGTACGCCCGCACGCTCGGCCGCTGCATGGTGACCCGCTCGACCGTGACGCGTGCGATCGACAGGCGTTCGCCGGCGCCGTCCAGGAGCGCGGCGAGCTCGGGCATGGCCGCGAGGTCGGAAGCGAGGACTCGGCGTTCCTCGCGCAGGGCCGCGCGGTAGGCGACGTGGTCGTCGGGGTCGACTTGGGGGACGCGGCGGGACGTGCCGCCCATGACCGGGCCCCCGTTGTGCTCGGCGCGGTCGTTGCGGATCTGGCGCACGTGGCGGCGGACGTCGGCGGGCATGATCCGACGGGTCTCGTCCCGGTAGTGCAGGAGGACGGCGGCCTGGGCGTCGGTGTAGTCGACCTTGCCCAGGATCAGGTGCCATGCGGCGACGTCGGCGTCACCGACGATCCGCAGATCGAACGAGGCGGCCAGGGTGAGGAGTTGTGCGATCTCGGACTTCTTCACGGGGTGCCTGCTTCCTGGGATGTGAGGGCGGCGTAGGCGGCTTCCTCGGCGGCTTCCTCGGCCCGGTACTTGTCGGCGAGGGCGGTACCGGCAGCCCAGCGTTGATCGGCTGCGGACAGGCGCCGACCGTCGCCGCCAAGGGCGGCGCTCGGAAGGGTGGTGCCGGCGTTCATCAGCTCGTTGACGAAGCTGGGCAGGGTCGAGGCGTGCTTGCCGGCGCGGACCCAGTTCGCCAGGCCGTGGCGAACGAACTGCGGGTCGATGCCCTCGTCGAGCATTTCCTTGAGCAACCGCGACGCGTGACCGATGACCTGGCCGGGCGGTCGGTGCGGCACGTACGCGAGCCACTCGCGGATGAGTGTCTGGGTGGTGACCGGCGGATCGGGTTCGACGAACTCGCCGTCGACCGCCTCGTCGTCGTTGCCAGCCTCGGGCGGCTCGGCCGCCCCGCCGGAGGCCCCGAAGCGATACGCAACCGCCAGCGGGTCTACGGGTGGGTCTTCTTCGATGGGTGGGTCATTGATGGGTAGGGCAGCTTTGGGTGCGTTACATACGGACGCAGAGTGCGTTACATCGTTGAGGTAACGGTGTTCGGCGCCGTTACGTACGGACTCTGCGTGCGTTACATCGGTGGCCGTAACGGACTCTGACGCCGTTTCAGTAACGGACCCTGCGTTCGTTACGCGCGTGGCCTCACGGTGCTTTCGTACGCGGGCGGCGACTGCGGCGCGCTCGCGCTCCTCCTCCCTCTCCAGGTCGGTCCAGTCGGATGCCGGCCGCTTGAGGTGGAGTTGCAGGGTGTAGTTCACGCAGTCGTTCACTGTGCCGACCGCCTTGATCAACCCTCCGTCCTCCAGCCGGCGCAGAATCCGGTGGACCGTGGGCCGCGCGAGACCGGTGCGGTACGCGATGCTCCTGACCGACGGCCGGGCCTCGGTGCCGTCCGAGTTCGCGAACTCCCCCAAGACCTGAAGGACTTGGCGCGCAGGCGCATCCCGGTTGCCCGCCTTGGTTCGCAGCATGGGCGCATCGACCATGGCCCACTTCACTGCCTCGACGCTCAAGGTCTGGTCTCGCTTTCGTGCAGGGCGCGGGCGGTGGTGGCCGGCGGTGGGTACGCCGGCCACCGGATCAATCGGGGTGTGCCAGCAGGTCGAGTTGTTCGAGCGGGACGACGGGTACCGGCGGGCCGGGCGGCGGCTGCTCGGGCGGTCGGGCGCCGTGCAGGTGTGCGGGGCAGCGGTGGCCGTGCTGGTAGCGGTGGACGCCGTCGGTCGCCCCGCACGGCCCGCCGGGCACTCCCCAGGTGCACGCCGCTGGCCTGGCCTCGCTGGTCATGGCCGGCTACCTCGAGGTGTCGTGCCGAGGGCACGACCGCGCCGCGCAGTGCGGACAGGCGTCCGGCACCGGACCTTGCGGGTCGTCGTCCTCTTCCGTGCCGTCCCACAACGGCAGGGGGCGGTCGGGATCGAGGACCAGGGCCAAGCGGCAGTCCGGGCACAGGTGCCCGTCGCGATGCTCGGTGTAGGGGTTGCAGACCCAGCAGGACGAGCGCGGTGGCGCGGGGACCAGGACCGGCACGGTGCGGCCGGCCCGGTGGTCGACCTCCGGGTCGAGCACCATGGCCGCGAGCAGCCGGGCGGCGCGCCGGCAGGCGACCAGGTCTCCGACCCACCAGAGCGCCCCCACCGCGGTCGTGCACACCACGACCAGCACGATCACGCCCATGGGTGCACCACCCGACACGTCCAGCACAGCCACCCGCATCGGGTGTGCACGCCCAGACGAGGCGTGCCCACACACGTCGGGCAGGTCCCGATCGACTCGACGACCGGCGCGGCGACCAGGGCCGCGCCGCCGTCGGGCGTGATCGGCGCGGGCAGGCGCGGCACGGTCGCCGGGACCGCCGCCCCCGACACGGGGGCGGCGACCAGCGCGGTGGACGCGCTCATCCGGCGTCCTGCATGCGCAGCTCGGCGAGCGCGATGCCCACCGCCGAGCACCAGCCCGAGCACCACTCGCGGGCCGGCTCGCTCGACCCCGACACCGACGCGCGGACCCACCCGCGCGGCAGCCGGCGCGAGGAGGCGAGGTCGCCGCACCGCTCGACCGTGCACTGCTCGATCACCGACGACCGAATCGGCGTCTTTGACTCGCCGGTCTGGCCGGCGTTCCATTCCTTGGCACTCTTGCGGGGCATCAGTAGCTTCCTCCGGGTTCTGCGCGGCGGTCGCGCTGCTGGGGGACCAGGACGCCCGAGGACGGGCCGCACTGGTCACAGACCCACAAGCCGGTCACGTACCGATGCGTCGCTGCCGCCCGGCCGCAGTTCTGGCACTGCTCGGGCGCGGAATCGACCGGGTCGGCGTCGCCGGCGGTTTCGCGCAGCCGGCGTTGCTCGTCGATCTCGACGGCCTGGGCCACGGCCCACTCGGCAATCGCGGCATCCGCGGCGAGGAGCCCGGCAGTCAGGTCGAGGCCGACCCGGCTCACGCCGTCGCCCGGCCACGACCGCGGCGCGAACAGGTAGGCACCCGGACCGGGGTCGGCGGGGCTGATCTCGCTGGCGTCGAGCATCTCGACCGCCCACAGCACACCGATCACGGCGCGCTCCCACCGGCCCGGGGCACCGGCCTGGTGCCAGGCGGGGTGCGGCCGCGCCTCGTCCTCGACCGGGTCGGTCGGATCCGGCTGCGGGGCGGGGCAGGCCGGCGAGCAGGCAAGCGCCTGGCCGTAGCCGGACATGACGGCGACCGGCGTCGAGCAGACCGGGTCTGCCAGGCCGCAGCGCACGCACACGGTGCCATCGAGCTGGGCCTGGGTCATGTGTGCCGCGCCGCCCTGCCGGGTGAGGATCGGCAGCCTCACCGGCTGCTCGATGTGCGCGAGCTCGGCGGGCAGAACCGGGGCTGACGGCTCGACAGCGTCGATGAGGCCGACGCCGGACAGGAACACGGCGACGGAGCCGTGCGCAATCTCGACGCCGTAGGTCTTGCGGTCTGCTCGGCAGGACCCGAGCGTCCGCAGCGGCTCGCCGAACAACGCGGCCCACACGGTCAAAGCCGCGTGAACCTCGGCATCGGGCGCCTTGTTGTGCGTTCCGCGCACGCTGCCGTCCGCGGCGACCGACCACTCCAGGGCGGGCAAGCCGGGGTTCAGCGCGATGGTGCCGGCGACGAGCGCGGCGGCAATGGCCTGGCTCGACATCGGCCGCCCGATCGGGATCTCGATACTGTGGTTCACGTGTCTGCCACTCCTCTGTAGTGCTGCGTGTGGCGGGCAGAGGCCGTGCCGCTGGCGAGACCGGGTCGCATCCGGTCGTCGGCGGACGGCCTCACCCATGGGTGGGGTGGGTTGATCAGGCCGCGTGCGAAGTGCGCCGCTCGATGAAGGCGGTCACCGCCGCTTCGGTCACGCGGACTCGGGGCCGCATGCCGGTGCCGACGGGGACGATCTCGCCGAGGTTGCCGCGAGCGATGTGGTCGTAGACCGACGGGCGCGAGATGCCGAGCCGACGCGCCACCTCGGGGATAGGCAGCAGCACGGTCGGCGTTGACGTCTTCGGCTGCGGTTTCATGCGGCGCCCTCGACCTGGTGGCCCACGGCGAGGATTGCGGCGAGCGGCACGTCGAGAACGGTGGTGAATGCGCGCACCTTGTCGGCGGCGACAACCCGCCGGCGACCGGCCTCGATGTTGGAGAGGTACTCCCGGCTCACACCGACGGCCTCAGCGAACTGGGTCGGTGTCCAGCCGGAGCGTGCACGGATGACCTTCAGGGCAGGCCCGTTGATCCGGAGCCCTGTGTCGTGGAGTTGGGGCATGCCGCAACTGTAGGAACATTCAGGAACGTTCGTCAAGAACGTTCGGAACGTTCCTTCTCTGGTGGCGCATGCCACCGAAACGGCTGGATCTGTGCCTGCCAATGACGAACAAGGCGCCCTACGGTGGGCATCGTTCCTGTACGTTCCGGAACATGGAGAGAGGAGGAGCTATGTCGACACGTGACTGGAAGCATCTCGGGCGTGAACTCCAAGCCGCGCGGATCGCCGCTGGCTACAAGACCCTGGAAGATCTCGCGCGCGCGGTGGATCTGTCGAGCCGCATCCTGGGCGACATCGAGGCGGGGCGTAGAGAGAGCTACCGGGCGAGCACTCTGCATCGAGTCGAGCGGGCAGTGGGATGGGCGCCGGGGTCCTACGAGAATGTCCTTGCAGGTGAGAGCCCCAGAGTGCTCCTGGAGGCGCCTGGCGGGGGCGGGGGGCAGGCCGCCGGGGCGATGCCGGTGGGTTACGGCATCGACCCCGATGTGCTAGTTGAACTGGCAACGGCTACGCCCGAGCAGATCCAGAGGGTCAAAGATTTCCTGCTCGGCATCAAGTACGGCGACCCTGGCCGCAAGCGAGCGTAACGATCCAGATACATGCAGTTATAGTTTCGAACGTTCCTGAATGTTTCCCGCTTTTGCGTTACCGTGACGGTTCGGCCGACCGGAGCGTGGGAGTCCGCTCCGTGCGGCGCGCTGTTGGAGCGCGAGGGGGAGCGACCTCGATGGAACTGACAACCGCTCGGCCGTATAATCCATGGGCTGAACTCAGCCAGCGGCCCGACATTACATACGGTGAAATCCCGCTGCCCGGCGGAATGGCAGGCATGTGGTTCCCGGACATTCGCGGGATCGCAATTAACAGTGAACTCACGTGTGTTGAACGCCGGTGTGCACTGGCTCACGAGCTGGTGCACGCTGAGTACGACCACGCACAGTGTGCAGGTGGGGGCCTGGGCACGGCGCGTATTGCTCGACGGCTGGAGCGTTGGACCACTCAGCTCGCCGCGGCGCGACTCATTCCGCTCGGTTCATTGATGAGCGTTCTCGCCGAACGCCTACCGCCGTTCGACGCTGCCGAACAGCTGGCGGTAACTGAACAGATGCTTCATGTCCGAATCAAGAATCTGAGCCTCGCCGAGCACCGGCGGATTTCCGACAGCTGGGGCGGCGGCGACGCAATCCAGCTAGGGATTTGATCATGTATCTCCGATTGCTACCTTCCGGTAAATGGCAGTGCACGGTGCGCGGACCGAACGGGAAAAAGCACACCGAGACATTTCCATTGAAGACCCAGGCGAAGGCGTGGGGCACGAAGCAGGAGGCGTCAAAGGACGCGATGCGGTGGCGAGACCCGTCCCTCGGCAAGACGCTGATGTCCACGTGGGGACCGCTCTACCTGGCGTCCCGCCTCATCGAACCGGGTACCCGACGCAACTACGAGGGGCAGTGGAAGAACCACATCCAGCCCTACTGGGGCGGCTGGTCGGTGGGCGCAATCAAGCAGATCGACATCCAGGTCTGGATCGCGAGCATCGCCGACAAGGTGGGCGCTCCGACAGTCGGCAAGCTCTACAACCTCCTCGCGGGGATGCTCTCGTCGGCCGTGGTGAACGAGTACATCCCGGCGTCCCCCGCGGTCGGCATCACCCTCCCGACGGTGGCGGAGCCTCCGCATCACTTCCTCTCGCACCGCCAGGCCGAGCGTCTCATCGAGACCGTCGGCGAGATCGACGACCAGTGGGCCGACCTCGTTGAGTTCGGCGCCTACGTAGGCCTGCGGTGGGAGGAACTCGCCGGACTCCACTGTCACAACATCGACTTGGACAACAGCCTCGTGCACATCCGGCACGTCGCCACGGTGGATGGCATCCGTGAGTACCCGAAGACCAGCAAGAGCCGCCGCACCGCACCGATCCCGCCGCACCTGGTGGAACGCCTTCGCGCACGCATGTCCCGTCGCCCGAAGCGTGGACTGCTGTTCGTGAATCGCAAGCAGGAGTACGTGAAGTACGGAACGTTCTGGGTGGGAGTGTGGCAGCCGGCCTGGCGCAAGTTGGCCGAGCCCGATGACCAGGGCAACGTGATGGAGTACGAGAAGCAGCACATCCTGCGGCACACGGCGGCCAGCTGGCTGGTGATGGAGGGCGTGGATCTCTATCGGGTGCAGGCGCTGCTCGGTCACGAGAGTTTTAAGACAACGCAGCGGTACGCGCACCTGGCGCCGAACGCGCACGATGTGGTGGTCGACGCCTGGACCAAGATCGTTTCTCGTGGCGCACCAGTGGCGCACAGGCCCGTGATCCGTGTGCGCCGAGTAGACGGAAAACACGTCATGACCAGGGCACTCGTTTTTGAGGGCGTGTGATCCTGGAAAAGCTGAGCTGGATGTTCCAGGCCGAGAACCAGGCCTGAGCGACGCGCGGCCTCGGCCCCGCCTCCCGATTGTGGGAGGCGGGGCTTCGGCATGAGCGCGGGCGGTGCGGGCGCGGGATGGCGGGTCGGACGGGCGAGGGTTCGGACTGTGGTCTACCAGGGCATCGCGATGCCGCCGTTGGGGCGCAGGATCTGGCCGGTGACGAACCTGGCGGCGTCCGAGGCGAGATAGGCCACCGCGTAGGAGATGTCGGTGGGCTCGCCGACTGTGCGCAGCGGGGCCATCCGGGCCATCGGCGCGGCCACGGCGGCCTTGCGCTCCTCGTCCTCGTTGCCGTCCGCGTCGGTCCAGTGCCGGCCGGTCATCCCGGTGACGATCCAGCCCGGCGCGACCGCGTTGACCCGCACGCCGCTGGGACCGACCTCGGTGGCCAGGGTCTTGGTCAACTGCACGACCGCGGCCTTGGCCGCGCCGTAGCACAGCAGGCCCGAGGTCGCGGTGTCCACCGCGCCGGAGGCCATGTTGACGATGCTGCCGAAGCCCTGCGCGGTCATCACGCGCGCCGCGGCCCGACAGCCGAAGAAGACACCCTTGAAGTTGATCGCGAGGACCCGGTCGAGGTCGGCTTCCTCGGTCTCGATCACCGTGCTCGAATGCATCACCCCGGCGATGTTGGCGAGCACGTCGAGCCGGCCGTGCGCGGCCACCGCGTCGCCGATCAGCGCGTCCACCTGGGCGGCCTTGGAGGTGTCCACGCCGGCGGCGGTCGCGGCGCCGCCGGCGGCCACGATCGCCTTCGCGGTCTCCTGTGCCCCGGCCTCGTGGATGTCCGCGCAGACCACGGTCGCGCCCAGGTCGGCCAGCACCTCGGCGCTGGAGCGGCCGATGCCCGAGGCCGCGCCGGTGACGACGGCGACTCGGCCGGTCAGATCGAGGGCTTCACGAAACACGGTTGGCCTCCCGGCGCTAGGCGTGCACAGCGCGCCGACCGTACGAGCCATCTGACGAACAGTCAATAAAGGCGTGGGGCAACGAGATCGGTGTCACCGCCGGCCCTCCTGCCAGTGGCACCAGCGGTGCGTGGCGCCGCCGCGGGGGAACACGCCGGCCGCCGCGAGGGCGTCGCACGGGTCGCTCTCGACCCGGTTCGACCGCCCGGTCGGCGCCCTCGTGCGGGCCGGCCGGGCCTCACCCTTCTCGGCCCGCGGGCGCGGGCGGGTGGTCCGGGGCGGGGGCGGCGAATCCGGGTCCTGCCCGGTCGCGGTCGGGCCGGCCGGCTCGGGCACCTCGGACTCGGCCGACCCGCCCGCCATCGCAGTGATCGCCGGCTCCGGCTCCGCCGCGAACGCGGAGACCTCGGCGGCGGGAGTCGGTTCCGGCACGGGCGCGAACGGTGCGGCGGCGGTCGCTGCCGGGGGCGCCGGGCGCGGCGACGGGCTCGGCGCGGACACCGAGGTGCAGCCGGCCGCGGCCACGAGCAGGACGGGCAACACCAGGGTGGGCACGATCCGGGGCGGGCTCATGCCCTGTACGACGAACCGCCCGGGCGTCGGTCACCGGGTGTACTCCCATCGGGTGACACTTGGCAGCGCGGGCACCAGAACGCGACCCGCGGCGGGTCGCCCAGGTCCGCTCGTCGGATCGGGGTGCCGCAGCGCGCGCACGGGCGACCGCCGCGCCCGTAGACCCAGTGCCGCCGGCCCGGTCGGGTGTCGCCGGTGGTGACGTGCCCGATCCGGTCGCGATTGGCGTACAGCAGGCGGTGCGCCAGGGCGGCCCACGCGTGCGGGTCGCCGGCCGCCGCGACCGGGGTCCAGGGGGTGATGCCGCGCAGGAAGCACAGTTCCGCCCGGTACACGTTGCCGATCCCGGCCAGGTTGCGCTGGTCCAGGAGCGCCTCGCCGATCGGCCGGTCCGGGCGCTCGGCCAGTCGGCGTGCGGCCTCGACCGGATCCCAGTCCGGACCGAGCAGATCCGGACCCAGCCGGCCGACCGCGGTCGCCTCGTCGGCGGTGCGCAGCAGTTCGACCACGGGCATCCGCATTCCGACGGCGGTCTGTGTCGCGTTGGCCAGCACCAGGCGGATCGCGTGCCAGGGCCGGGGGAGCGGGCGCGGGCCGGTGGGTTGAATCTCCCACCTGCCATCCATCCGCAGATGGGTGTGCAGCGTGAGGTCGCCCTCGATCCGGGTCAGCAGGTGCTTGCCGCGCGGGACCACCGCCAGGACCGAGCGCCCGGTCAGGTCCACGGTCGCCAGGGCGGGCACGCGGAAGTCGGTCACGGTCAGTGGGCGGTCCACGAGGGCCGCGCGCAGCCGCCGCGCCACCTGATACACGCTGTCGCCTTCGGGCACCCCACCATTGTCCCGGACGGGCGGCGGCCGGAGCCGAGCCCGGGGCCGGCCTTCCGAGTCCCCCCGGACCCGTCGGTGCGGCCGAACCCCGGGGGTCGCGGCGCCGCAGGCGATGCCGCACAGGGACCGACGTCGCGAGCGCGCGGCCAGGAACACGTTCGCGACGCCGGATCCATGTGCTTCCGACCGTGACGCGTGCAGGGTCGCCACGGGCGGATGGTGCCGGTCGGCGTCACCGGGATCGCTCCCCGCGTCGCCTTCCGTGACCACGATCCTGCTGGACATACATGACCGGGGTGTTTCGCGGACCGGGCGCTCGTGTAACGAAACGGTGTCACCCTCGCAGGCGCAGCCCCCTGGGGGTGGCATGGAACCCGGCCGCCTCCAGTGCCTTGCCCAGCGAGGAGGTGAGCACCTCGGCGCCGTCGGCCCGCTCCACCGTCAGCTTGCCCAGCGCGCCCGCGCGCACCGCGTGGGCCAGCGCCTCGGCGGCGGGGCCGACCCGGTCCGGGTCGTCGGTCCAGGACAACAACGTGCGCCCGCCGCGCTCGATGTACAGGATCGGTTCGCCGTCGAGCAGGACCACCAGCGCGCCCGCCTTGCGGCCCGGGCGGTGGCCGCCGCCGGTCTCGCCGGGACGGTCCGGCCACGCCAGCGCGGCACCGTACGGATTGGCCGGGTCGGCGGCGGCCAGCACCACCGCGCCGGGCACCTCGTGCGGCTCGCGGCGCTCGCTCGCGCCCTGGAGCGCGCGCAGCCGGTCCACCGCGCCGTCGGCGGCGAACTGGGCGGCGCCCAGCCCCTCCACGAAGTAGCCCCGGCGGACCCGGCCGCCGTCCTCGAACACGCTCAGCACCTTGTAGGCGGCGGCGAACCCGCCGGGGCTGCCCTCGGCGACCACCGCGCCGCGGGTGACCACGCCGTGCCGGTCGAGCAGCGTCTCGGCCAGCGCGTGGGCGCGCCGGGTCGGGTCGGGCTCGGGTGCGGGGGCCAGCGACCAGCGGCCGGCCACGGTGGGCGGGCCGGTGCGCCCGGACGCGACCGGACGACCCCGACTCAGTCCCGCGTACCGCCCGCGCGGGGTCGCCCGCCGGGCGCGATGCGCGGTGGAGCCGGACGTGCGCCCGGAGCCGAGCAGCGCGCGCAGCGGGGTGAGCGTGTCACCGGTGACCCGCCCGGACCACACCAGGTCCCACAGCGCGTCGGCGATCGCCGCCTCGGACGCCGGAGCCGGCAGTTCCAGCCGCTCGGTCAACTGCCGGAAGAACAGCGCGTAGCCGCCGGACAGCGCGGCCAGGATCGCGGTGTGCAGTGATGTCGTCTCCAGCGGCACCGGCGGCGGGAACAGGTATGGCGCGGCGTCCGCGAGGCAGAGCGAGAGCCAACCGTCCTTGCCGGGCAGCGCGCCGTGTCCGGCCCACACCACCTCGCCGGCCGCGCACAACTCGTCCAGCATCGCCGGGTGGTAGTCGACCACGCGCGAGGGCAGCACCAGCTTCTCCAGCGCCGAAGCCGGCACGCTCGCGCCCTGGAGCTGCTCGATCACCCGGACCAGGCCGTCCGGGCCGCGCACCCCGCTCGCGCCGACGCCCTGCCACGCGGTCAGGAACCGGGCCAGTGCGACCGGCGGCACCGGTTCGACCTCGTGCCGCAGCGCCGCCAGCGAGCGCCGGCGCAACATCCGCAGCACCTCCGCGCCGCACCACTCCAGGCCGGATCCACCGGGGCGGAACTCGCCGGAGACCACCTGCCCGCCCGCGGCCAGCCGCTCCAGCGTGCCCGTGGTCACCGCGACGCCCAGACCGAAGCGGGCGGCGGCCTCGCCCGCCCGGAACGGGCCGTGCGTGCGCGCGTGCCGGGCCAGCAGGTCGCCCAGCGGATCCTTGACCGGCTCGGTGAACGCCTCGGGGACGCCGACCGGCAGGGGAGTGCCCAGCGCGTCCCGCAGTCGGCCCGCGTCCTCGATGCCGGCCCAGCGCTCCTCGCCCGCGATCCGCACCCGGATCACCCGACGCGCATCCTCCAGGCCGGTCAGCCAGTCGCTCTCGAAGGCGCCCGTGGCGCGCGCCGCGACCTCGGCGGTGGTCAGCGGCCCGAGCAGCCGCAGCAGATCGGCGACGCCCTCGGCGTCGCGCACCCGGCGATCCTCGGCCAGTCGTTGCAACTCGGCCTCGGTGCGGGCCAGCACCTGTGGGTCGAGCAGTTCGCGCAACTCGGCCTGGCCGAGCAGCTCGGCCAACAGCCGCGAGTCGAGCGCGAGCGCCGCCGCCCGCCGTTCGGCGAGCGGCGAGTCGCCCTCGTACATGAACTGCGCGACGTAGCCGAACAGCAGCGAGCGGGCGAACGGCGAGGGCTCGGTGGTGGTGACCTCGACAATGCGCACGGCGCGGGTGGCGATGTCGCGCATCAGGCCGGTCAGGCCGGGCACGTCGAACACGTCCTGGAGGCACTCGCGCATCGTTTCCAGGACGATCGGGAACGAGCCGTACTCACTGGCCACCGCGAGCAGTTGGGCCGAGCGTTGGCGCTGCTGCCACAGGGGGGTGCGCCGGCCCGGCATGCGCCGCGGCAGCAGCAGCGCGCGGGCCGCGCACTCGCGAAAGCGGGACGCGAACAGCGCCGAGCCGCCGACCTCGGCGGTCACCAGCGGCTCCACCTCGGCCTCCTCGAAGAGCGCGAAGTCCGGCGGCAGGGCACCCGCCGCGAGATCGTCGGGCTCCTCGCCGAAGGACTGCTCACCGAAGGGCATGCCGGTGTCCGGCAGCCGCAGCACGATCCCGTCGTCGCCGTGCATGGTCTGCACGTCCAGACCGGTGCGCTCGCGCAGCCGGGCCGAGATGGCCAGCGCCCAGGGCGCGTGCACCTGGGCGCCGAACGGCGAGTGCACCACCACCCGCCAGTCGCCCAACTCGTCGCGGAAGCGCTCGACCACGATGGTGCGGTCGTCCGGGATGTGGCCGCACGCCTCGCGCTGCTCGCCCAGGTAGCCGAGCAGGTTGTCCACCGCCCACGGGTCCAGGCCCGCGGCGGCCACCCGTTCGCGGGCCCGGTCCGCCGGCAGCGCGCCCACCTCGCGGACGAACGCGCCCAGCGCCCGACCCAGTTCCACCGGCCGTCCGAGCGCGTCGCCGTGCCAGAACGGCAGTTTGCCCGGCACCCCGGGGGCGGGCGAGACCAGCACCTTGTCGTGGGTGATGTCCTCGATCCGCCACGACGACGTGCCCAGCGTGAACACGTCGCCCACGCGCGACTCGTAGACCATTTCCTCGTCCAGCTCGCCGACCCGCGACTTCGCGTCGCCGGCGACCAGGAACACGCCGAACAGGCCCCGGTCGGGGATGGTGCCACCCGAGGTGACGGCGAGCCGCTGCGCGCCCGGGCGGGCGGACAGCACCCCGCCCACCCGGTCCCACACGATGCGCGGGCGCAGTTCGGCGAACGCGTCCGAGGGGTAGCGGCCGGCGAGCATGTCCAGCGTCGCCTCGTAGGCCGACGCGGGCAGGGCGGTGAACGGGGCGGCCCGGCGAATCAGCGCGAGCAGCGCGTCCACGTCCCGGTCCTCGATCGACACCATCGAGACGATCTGCTGCGCGAGCACGTCCAGCGGATTGCGCGGCCCGCGCACCGACTCGATCGCGCCCTCGCGCATGCGCTCGGTGACCACCGCGGTCTGCACCAGGTCGCCGCGGAATTTCGGAAAGATCACGCCTCGGGAGATCGCGCCCACCTGGTGGCCGGCCCGCCCCACCCGCTGCAGGCCGGAGGCCACCGAGGGCGGCGACTCGACCTGGACGACCAGGTCCACCGCGCCCATGTCGATGCCCAGCTCCAGGCTCGAGGTGGCCACCACGGCGGGCAGCCTGCCGGCCTTGAGGTCCTCCTCGACCTGGGCCCGCTGCTCCTTGGACACCGAGCCGTGGTGGGCGCGCGCCAGCAGCGCGGGCGCGCCGCGGTTGCTGCCCGCCTGCGCCATCAGCTCGGCCGGCGACGCGTCCTCGGGCAGCTTCTCGCCGGTGGCGCGCTCGTAGGCGATCTCGTTCAGGCGGCCGCACAGTCGCTCGGCCAGCCGGCGCGAGTTGGCGAACACGATGGTCGAGCGGTGCGCCTGGATCAGGTCGACGATGCGTTCCTCGACGTGCGGCCACACCGAGGCCTTGCGCTCGTTGCCGGCCTCGTCGAACTCGCCGGTGCCGCCGCCGAGCTCGCTCATGTCCTCGACCGGGACCACGACCGAGAGCTCGAACGTCTTGGCGGCCGGTGGTTGGACCACACGCACGTCGCCGGTCGAGCGCAGCCAGCGGGCCACCTCGTCGACCGGGCGCACGGTCGCGGACAGGCCGATCCGGCGCGCGGGCCGCTCCAGGAGTTCGTCCAGCCGCTCCAGGCTCAGCGCCAGGTGCGCGCCGCGCTTGGTGCCCGCGACCGCGTGCACCTCGTCCACGATCACCGTGTCCACCCCGCGCAGCGCTTCGCGGGCCTGCGAGGTGAGGATCAGGAACAGCGACTCGGGCGTGGTGATCAGGATGTCCGGCGGCTTGGTCGCGAACCGGCGTCGATCGGCTGCCGGGGTGTCGCCGGAGCGCACTCCCACGGTGACCTCGGGCTCGGGCAGGCCCAGGCGTACGCACGCCTGGCGGATGCCGGTGAGCGGGCTGCGCAGGTTGCGCTCGACGTCGACCGCGAGCGCCTTGAGCGGCGAGATGTACAACACCCGACAGCGCCGGCGCGGGTCGGCCGGCACCGGCTCGGCGGCGAGCCGATCCAGCGCGGACAGGAACGCCGCGAGGGTCTTGCCGGATCCGGTGGGCGCGACCACCAACGCGTCCTTGTCCTCGGCGATGGCGCGCCAGGCGCCCTCCTGGGCCCGGGTCGGCGCGTGGAAGGCGCCGGTGAACCACTCCCGAGTGGCGAGGGAGAAGCCGGCCAGGGCCGAGGCGGGATCGTCGTGTGGCATAACTCCCCATGGTGCCGCGTGGCTCCGACATTCGCGGCGGACGACAAGCGGGCGACAGGGGGACGCGGCGCGACCGCGATACTGGTCGCATGGGACTCACCGACTTCTGGCGACGCATGCGCGCCCACTTCGGCGACTCGTACGCCGAGTCCTTCGCCCGCGACCACGTGATGTCCGAGCTGGGTGGGCGGACCGTACACGAGGCGCTGGCCGCGGGCATCGAGGCCAAGGACGTCTGGCGTGGCGTGTGCGTCTCGATGGACCTGCCGACGACCAAACGGGCCTGAACCGCCGGGCGGCTCCGCGACATGCCCAAATGGACATAACGTGACGCTCTAGTCTCTTCCTGTCATCGGATACGCATCGCGACACAGTGGTGCGGAAGAGCACAGGGAGCCCATGTGAGCACACCCGACACCCCCACCACACGGGTCGGGTCGCGCGATCGCATGCCGCCGTGGTTGCCGCGGGCCGTGTTCATGATCCTGGCGATGATCGCGGGCTTCCGGCTGCTCGGCTGGACGCTGGCCCACCTGCGCTCGCTGCTGATCGACCTGCTGCTCGCGTTCTTCCTCGCGCTCGCCTTCGAGCCGGCGGTGGACCGGATGGCCCGGCGCGGGATGCGGCGCGGCGCGGCCACCGGCATCGCGTTCGTGGTGGTTTTCCTGGCTTGCGCCGGCTTCCTGACGGTGGTGGGCTCGCTGCTGGTGGACCAGGTGGTCGCGTTCGCGCGGCACCTGCCCGACTACCTCGACGACCTGGTGGCGTGGGTGAACCGCACCTTCGGCACCGACCTGACCGTGGAAAAGATCCAGGGCGACATCTTCAAGGACTCCGACACCGTCCAGGGCTATGCCGAGCGGGTGGCGAACAACGCGCTCGGTCTGTCCGCCAAGATCGTGGCCGGCCTGTTCGAGTTGTTCACCATCGCGCTGTTCACCTTCTACTTCACCGCCGAGGGCCCGCGGATGCGCCGCGCGGTGTGCTCGCTGCTGCCGCCGGAGAGGCAGGCCGAGGTGCTGCGCGGGTGGGAGATCGCGATCGACAAGACCGGCGGCTATCTGTACTCGCGGGCCGCGCTCGCGCTGATCTCGGCGTTCGCGCACTATCTCGTCTTCTTCCTGCTCGACCTGCCGTACGCGGTGCCGCTCGCGCTGTGGGTCGGCTTGATCTCGCAGTTCGTGCCGACCGTGGGCACCTACATCGCGATCGTGCTCCCCGCGCTGATCGCGCTGACGGTGAGCCCGTTGACCGCCGTGTGGGTGGTGGCGTTCGCCACCGCGTACCAGCAACTCGAGAACTACCTGCTGCACCCGAGGATCACCGCGCGCACGGTGGAGATCCACCCGGCGGTCGCGTTCGGCGCGGTGATCGCCGGGGCCGCGCTGCTGGGCGTGGTGGGCGCGCTGATCGCGATCCCGATCGCGGCCACCGGACAGGCCTTCGTCGGCGGCTACCTGCACCGCTACGAGATCCCCGAGCACCACCTGACGCCGGACGAGACCCGGCCCCGCCGGGGCCCGGGTCCACTCACCCGATGGTGGCGGCGCGCCCGGGACCGGCAGGGTCCGGGGGATCCTCAGGACCAGAAGCGGAACAACCGATAGCCGTCGCTCGCCAGGTACGGCGACACGTCCAGCGCGTCGGTGACGTGGTCGATCACGTCGTAGAACCAGCCGTTGACCGACGGCGACCACAACAGCGCGAACAGGAACAGGATCGCGTACGGCGCGTACGGCGCGATGGCCCGCCGGAAGTCGTACGGCAGCCAGGGCTCGATCACGCCGTAGCCGTCCAGGCCCGGCACCGGCAGCAGGTTGAGCACCGCCGCGATCACCTGGAGCTGGATCAGGAACGAGAACGCGGCGACGAAGGTCGGGCTCGCGCCGTCCACCGCGCCGGAGGACAACACCAGTGCGAGCACGATCGCCAGCACCGCGTTGGTCAGCGGTCCGACCGCCGACACCATGCTGTTGCGCACCCGGCCGCGGATCGCCGAGCGGTCCAGGTAGACCGCGCCGCCGCTGAGCGGGATGCCGCCGAGCAGCACGAAGATCGTCGGCAGGATGAAGGACAACAGCGGATCGCTGTACTTGAGCGGGTCCAGGGTCAGATAGCCCTTGCCCACCACGCTGTCGTCGCCCGAGCGCAGCGCGGCGAACGCGTGCGCGAACTCGTGCAGGCACAACGACACCAGCCAGCCGGACATCACCAGCAGGAACACCCCGGTGCGGGTGGCCGCCTCGGAGGAGCCGTCGTCGTGCCAGGTGTACCAGGTCGAGGCGGCGCAGACCGCGACTATCGCGAGGAAGATCGGGCTCGGTCGCACGTGGCGCAGCGAGCCGGCCGCGGGGCGGCGGCCGTAGTCTCCGTAGGGGTGCGTCACGAACTGCTCCAGGTGCGGGAAAGGGGCCGTACGACCGGGAATTCGATCGTACGGCCCCACCCGACACTCAGTGGAAGGTGTGCTCCGGACCCGGGTAGGCGCCGCCGACCACGTCGCCCGCGAACGCCTTGGCCGCGTCGCCGAGCACGGCGCGCAGGTCGACGTACTGCTTGACGAACTTGGCGGTGTGGCCGGTGGTCATGCCGGCCATGTCGGTCCACACCAGCACCTGGGCGTCACAGCGCACACCCGCGCCGATGCCGATGGTGGGGATCTCCAACTGTTCGGTCACGCGCGCGGCCAGGTCCTCCGGCACACACTCCAGGACCACCGCGAACGCGCCTGCGGCCTGCATCGTCTTGGCGTCCGCGAGCAACTGCTCGGCGCTCTCCGCGTCCCGGCCCTGCACGCGGTAGCCGCCGAAGGCGTGCACCGACTGCGGGGTGAGCCCGAGGTGGGCCATCACCGGCACGCCCGCCGCGACCAGCGCCTCGACCTGACGGGCCGAGCGCTGTCCGCCCTCGAGCTTGACCGCGCCGGCACCGGCCTCCTTGAGCAGTCGCACGCCGTTGCGCAGGGCCTGCTCGGGCGACTCCTGGTACGAGCCGAACGGCAGGTCGGCCACGATCAGCGCGCGCTTGGTGCCGCGCACGACCGCGCCGGTGAGCATCACCAACTGGTCCATGGTGACCGGCACGGTGTTCTCGTAGCCGAGGTGGTTGTTGCCCGCCGAATCGCCGACCAGGAGCACCGGAATGCCCGCGTCGTCGAATACGGAGGCGATCATCGCGTCGTACGCGGTGAGCATCGGCCAGCGCTCGCCGGCTCGCTTGGCGCGGGCGAGGTCGCGCACGGTGACCCGGCGCCCGGTTCCCTCGCCGCCGTACAGGGTCAGTCCCGGACCCTCGCCCGAAGCGGCTATCGGCTGCGCGGATGTGTTGCTGGACATGGTGTTCTCCCGACTCGAGGCGCTCGGACGGCGTCCCCGGACAACGCCATGGTGACACGCGCCGTAACAGGACAACAGGGGAGTCGGACGCCGGATTCCGGGTGACCGCCGGGTGCTCGCCGAGTGGTCATCGGCCCGGCATTTGCCGAGGCTTTGCAATACGAGACGTTCTCGTTTCGTAAAGTGCCCTAGCCTGTGAGGCAACCCGAACCGGTCCCACATGTTCGACGAATCGAGCTTCCCCCGTGACTTCAGCGCACGTTCCTCCCATACGCACGGTCGACGAGCACATCCATCGCCGCCGCTGGGCCATCCTCGGCGTCCTGGTGATCAGCCTGCTGGTCGTCGTCCTGGACAACTCGATCCTCAACGTCGCGATCAAGACCATCGCCGACCCGGAGAAGGGCCTGGGCGCCACCCAGAGCGAGCTCCAGTGGGCGATCAACTCCTACACCCTGGTCTTCGCCGGCCTGCTGTTCACCGCGGGCATCCTGGGCGACCGCTTCGGTCGCAAGCGCACCCTGTTGTTCGGCATGGTGATCTTCGGCCTCGCGTCGCTGCTCTCCGCCTACTCGCAAAGCCCCGGGCAACTGATCACCGCGCGCGCGGTGATGGGCTTCGGCGGCGCGTTCGTGATGCCGGCCACACTGTCCATCATCAGCAACGTCTTCGAGCCGCACGAGCGACCCAAGGCGATCGGCATCTGGTCCGGCGCGGTCGGTCTGGCGATCGCGATCGGCCCGATCACCGGCGGCGTGCTGCTCGACCACTTCTGGTGGGGCTCGGTCTTCCTGATCAACGTCCCGATCGTGCTGGTCGGCATCGTCGCGATGTTGCTCCTGGTGCCCGACTCGCGCGACCCCCGGCCCGGCCGGCTCGACCCGATCGGGGTCGCGCTGTCCATCGCGGGACTGGTCTCGCTGGTCTACGGCATCATCCGAGGCGGCGACGCGGGTTGGGGCAGCGTCGAGGTGATCGGCACGATCGTGCTCGGCCTGGTCGTCCTCGCCTTCTTCGTGTGGTTCGAGAAGCGCAGCGACCATCCCGCGCTGGACGTCAAGTTCTTCCGCGACCCGGCCTTCTCCGCCGCGGCCGGCGCGATCGGCCTGGTGTTCTTCGCGCTCATGGGCGTGACCTTCTTCATGGCCTTCTACCTGCAGAGCGTGCGCGGCTACACCCCGCTGCAGACCGGCCTGCTGCTGCTCCCGCTGGCGATCGCGCAACTGATGTTCTCGGCCCGCAGCTCGGTGATGGTCAAGCGGTTCGGCGTACGCGCCGTCACCACCGGCGGCATGCTCCTGGTCGGCCTGAGCTTCCTGGCCTTCCTGGGCATGGATCGCACCTCGCCGATCTGGATCCTGTGCGTGGTGTTCTTCGTCCAGGGCGCGGGCATGGCGCACGTGATGCCGCCGGCCACCAACTCGATCATGTCCTCGCTGCCGCGGGAGAAGGCCGGGGCCGGCTCCGCGGTCAGCAACACCGTGCGTCAGGTCGGCGGCGCGCTGGGCGTGGCGATCCTGGGCTCGGTGCTTTCGTCGGTCTATCGGGACCGGATCTCCGGCGACCTGGACAAGCTCCCGCCGGACGTGCCCAAGGGCGCGGCCGGCGACTCGGTCGAGGCGACGCTCGCGGTGGCCGGCCGACTCGGCGACAAGGGCGCGGCGCTCGTGGACCCGGCCAAGGACGGCTTCATCGACGCCATGCACGCCGCCTCCGTCGGCTCCGCCGTGGTCGCGCTGATCGGCGCGGTCGTGGTGTTCCTGTGGATGCCGCGCCGCGAGTCCGGGCAGACTGCCCCCGAAGCGGACCGAATCGAACGGTCCGCCGAGGAACCGCGCTCCGCGAAGGTCTGACATGCAGCCTGCGACATCCGCATCAGCGGCCGAACCCCTGGCCGACACCACGACCGAGCCCGGCGGGGCGGACAAGCCCCGCCGGGGTCGGCCGCGCAGCGAGGAAGCCGAACGGGCGATCCTGGGCGCCACCTTGCGCCTGCTCGACGCGCACCGCAGCATCGCCGCGATCTCCGTCGAGGCGGTGGCCCAGGAGGCGGGTGTGGGCAAGGCCACCATCTACCGCCGCTGGCCCGGCAAGGAGGCGTTGATCGTGGCGGCGGTCGAGGCCGCCGAGGCGATGCCGGCGGTGCTCAAGGGCCGGTCGCTGCGCGAGGATCTGATCCTGGTCCTGGAGCACATGCGCCTCCAGGCGGTGGACAAGCGCGGCGACGGGCTGATGGGGATGCTCTCCGGCGAGATCCGCAGCCATCCCGAGCTGCACCGGCGCTATCACGAGGTGGTCGTGGAGAAACGCCGGGCGATCCTGCGCGGCCTGTTGCAACGCGGGGTGGATTCCGGCGAGCTGCGTGCCGACCTGCCGATGGAGGTCCTGATGGACCTGGTCACGGGCCCCATACTGGTACGCAAGCTGGTACGGGAGAACGCAAGTCTGGAACCGGAGCTGCCGGGCCAGATCGCGGACGCGCTGCTCGGCGGGATTCGCGCTCGCTCCTGAGCCCATAGGGAACCTATCGACCGCTTTCCGGCGTCCGTTTCGACGTAGGGGACGTTTTGTTCGTACGTTGACGCGGACACAGTCGGGACTCGAGTCTGGGACTTCAGGAGGCAGCATGACGTGGCCCACCACGACGGACACCGGAGCCGAGCCGCAGCCGGCCGGCGACGGAGGTCCTCGGCGAGGGTCACGGTGGTCGTGGCAGGGCGTACGGGATGGTGCGGTCGCCACATGGCGCACCCCGCCGTGGCGCCGCGGCCGAGTGATCGCCGTGTTCGCGGTGCTGGCCACCCTCCCGCTCGCGTTCCACCGGATGGTGCCCAACACCCCGGGCAACTGGGGCAGCTTCGTGGAGACCTTCCTGCCCTGGGCGGGCCTGGTCGTTCCGGTGCTGCTGACCTGCGCGGCGATCCGTCGCTCGTGGACCGCGGTGGCCGCGACCATGCTGCCGATCCTGGTGTGGGTGACCATGTTCGGCGGCTTCTTCATGCCCGGCCGCGGCGGCGGCCCGCACGACCTGCGGGTGCTCAGCCACAACGTGAACGCGAGCAATCCCGACCCGGCCGGCACCGCCCGCTCGCTGCTCGGCGCGAACGCCGACGTGATCGCCCTGGAGGAACTGCCGGAGGGCGCGTGGAAGCTGTACGACGCGGTGCTCAAGAGCCGGTACCCGAACGTGCAGCACGAGGGCACGGTCGCGGTCTGGACCACGGCGGACTTCTCGATGAGCAAGGCCGAGGCGGTCGACGTCGGGATGGGCTTCACCCGCGCGCTGCGCACGGTGATCAAGACGCCCAAGGGCGACGTGGCCTTCTACGCCGTGCACCTCGCGTCGGTGCGCTTCGGCCCGAGCGGCTTCACGGTCGGCGACCGCAACGACACGATCGATCGACTGTCCCGGTCGCTCGCGGTCGAGACCGCGCCGCACGTGGTGCTGGCCGGTGACCTCAACGGCACCACCGACGACCGGGCGCTGCGCCCGGTCACCCGCTACCTGGCGGACGCGCAGGACGCGGCCGGCACCGGGATGGGCTTCACCTGGCCCGAGTCGTTCCCGATGGCCGCGATCGACCACATCATGTACCGGGGCATGGCCGCCGCCGACGCGAAGGTGCTGGGCGGCACGCCGAGCGACCACATGCCGATCCTGGCGGACCTGCGGCTGAGCTGAACGGATCCGCGGCCGAGCCGAGCCGAATCCACCACGAAGGGCCCGACCGCAGCGGTCGGGCCCTTCGTCGTGTCCGTGTCGTGCTCTTCGGGTCTGTCTTCGCGGCGTGCTCGGGTGCTCTCGGGTCGTGCTCAGCCGCTCTCGCGCCACCGGCTGGTGATCGGCAGTCGCCGGTCCCGGCCGAACGCCTTGAGCGAGATCTTGGTGCCCGGCGGGTACTGCCGGCGCTTGTATTCGGCCGTGTCCACCAGCTTGAGGATCCGGTCCACCAACTCCGGCTCGAAACCCGCCGCCACGATCGCGTCGCGGCCCATGTCCCGCTCGACGTAGTCGTCCAGGATGGCGTCGAGCAGTTCGTACGGCGGCAGCGAGTCGGTGTCGACCTGCCCCGGCCGCAACTCGGCGCTCGGCGGCTTGGTGATCGAGTTCTCCGGGATCGGGGCCGGCTCGCCGAGTCGCTCGGCCTCCGCGTTGCGCCAGCGCGCCAGCCGCCATACCGCGGTCTTGGGCACGTCCTTGATCGGCGCGAAGCCGCCGACCGCGTCGCCGTACAGCGTGGAGTAGCCGCAGGCCAGCTCGCTCTTGTTGCCGGTGGCCAGGACCAGGTGGCCCTCCTGGTTGGACAGCCCCATCAAGGTGGTGCCGCGCACCCGGGCCTGGAGGTTCTCCTCGGCCAGGCCGGTCAGCCCGAGCGCGCCCAGGTAGGCGTCCACCATCGGGGCGATCGGCACCTGGCGGTAGTTGAGCCCGATCCGCACGGCGGTGTCGGCCGCGTCGTCCTTGGAGTGTTCGGAGGAGTAGCCGCTGGGCATCGAGACGCCGTACACGTTGCCGCCGCCCACCGCGTCCGCCGCGATCGCCGCGACCAGGGCCGAGTCGATCCCGCCGGACAGGCCCAGCAGCACCGACTTGAACCCGTTCTTGGCCACGTAGTCGCGCAGCCCGGTGACCAGCGCGCGGTAGACCTCCGCGTCGTCGGACAGGGCCGGCGCGATCGAGTGCGCGGCGGCGGGCGCGGGCACCGGCGCGGCCTCCTCGGTGAGGATCACCTGGTGGATGGTCAGGCCGTCGGCCACCACGTCGCCCGCGCTGTACACGCTGTCGTCCACGGTGCGCTCGGGCAGGTCCAGGTCGGCGATCAACAGTTCCTCGCGGAACTGCGCCGCGCGCGAGAGCACCGTCCCCTCGGCGTCCACGATCAGCGAGTCGCCGTCGAAGACCAACTCGTCCTGGCCGCCGAAGGCGTTGACGTAGGCGAGCGCGCAATTCGCCTCGCCGGCGCGGCGGCGGACCAGTTCCAGCCGCGAGTCGTCCTTGCTCACCTCGTACGGCGACGCGTTGATCGACAACAACAGGCCGACCCGCGCGGCGCGCGCGGCGGCCACCGGGCCGCCCTCCTGCCACAGGTCCTCGCAGACGGCGATCGCGATGTCGACGCCGCCGACCCGGGTGACCAGGAGCCGATCGCCCGGGACGAAATAGCGGTACTCGTCGAACACGCCGTAGTTGGGCAGGTGGTGCTTGGCCGAGCGGGCCGCGACCCGGCCGCCGTGCAGCACCGCGACCGCGTTCTGCGGGGCGCCGGCCGGGCGGCCCAGTCGCGGCGTGGACACCCCGCACCGGTCCAGATAGCCGACCACGACCGCGACCTCGCCCAGTCCCTCGGCGGCGAGCCGGGCGGCGAGCGCCTCCAGCGCGCGGCGGGAGGCCTCGACGAAGGACGAGCGCAGGGCCAGGTCCTCGACGGGATATCCGGTGAGCGCCATCTCCGGGAAGGCCACGAGCGACGCGCCGCGCTCGGCGGCCTTCCGGGTGCGCCCCACGACCAGTTCGGCGTTGCCGTCGAGGTCGCCGACCGTGGGGTTGATCTGGCTGAGGGCGATGCGAATCCGGGTCACACGATCCAATGTACCCGACCCTTGGCGTCAAAGTGACGAATAGTGGTCCCGGGTGCGGCGACGCGCCGTGCGCACCGCGCTCGCGGGGTCGATGGCGGGCGCTCGGCCGGCCGGAAAACCGCAGGCGAACGGCGGGCGAAAGGCGTACGCCCGAGCGAACCCGGGGCTCGGCGCCCGAGCACCCGGGAGATACCCTTGGCGCAGTTCAGCACCGGGCCCCGACGGCTCGCCCGACCGGATTCCCGGCGGGTGCGATGCCGCGCGAAGAAGGTATCCCGCAGGTCGCCCACGAGCGGTTCTCGGGGTACAGGACCACGGGACGTACGCGCGCACGGCGGTACCTGTGCGCGAGCAAGGGCACAACGCAAAGGGCACGTAATGTGCTGGAAACCCTGAAGCGGGATACTCGTGTGCCCCGCAGTGCCCTGCCGATCGCTCACAGGCCGTCCGACCTGCAAGGATAGGGAATTATGGATAAGCAGCAGGAGTTCGTGCTTCGCACCCTGGAGGAGCGCGACATCCGGTTCGTGCGACTGTGGTTCACCGACGTGCTCGGGTTCCTGAAGTCGGTCGCGGTGGCTCCGGCCGAATTGGAGCAGGCGTTCGCCGAGGGCATCGGCTTCGACGGGTCGGCGATCGAGGGCTTCGCCCGGGTGCACGAGTCCGACATGCTGGCGAAGCCGGATCCGGCCACGTTCCAGATCCTGCCGTGGCGGGCCGAGGCACCCGGCACCGCGCGGATGTTCTGCGACATCCTGATGCCCGACGGCTCGCCGTCCTTCGCGGACCCGCGCTACGTGCTCAAGCGCACCCTGGAGCGGGCCTCGGAGAAGGGTTTCACCTTCTACACGCACCCCGAGATCGAGTTCTTCCTGTTCAAGGAGAAGCCCGTCGACGGCCGGCCGCCGACCCCGGTGGACCACAGCGGCTACTTCGACCACACGCCGCAGCCGGTCGGCCAGGACTTCCGCCGCCAGGCGATCACGATGCTCGAGAACATGGGCATCTCGGTCGAGTTCAGCCACCACGAGGGTGCGCCGGGTCAGCAGGAGATCGACCTGCGCTACGCGGACGCGCTGAGCACGGCCGACAACATCATGACCTTCCGCCTGGTGGTCAAGGAGGTCGCGCTGGAGCAGGGCGTGCACGCGTCCTTCATGCCCAAGCCGTTCTCCGAGCACCCGGGCTCGGGCATGCACACCCACCTGTCCCTGTTCGAGGGCGACCGCAACGCGTTCTACGAGGCCGGCGCCGAGTACCAGCTCTCCAAGGTCGGCCGCTCGTTCATCGCGGGCCTGCTCAAGCACGCCGGCGAGATGGCCGCGATCACGAACCAGTGGGTCAACTCGTACAAGCGGCTGTGGGGCGCGTCGGCGCGCACCGCGGGGATGGGTGGCGAGGCCCCCTCGTACATCTGCTGGGGGCACAACAACCGCTCCGCGCTGGTGCGGGTGCCGATGTACAAGCCGACCAAGGGCCAGTCCACCCGGATCGAGGTGCGCCAGATCGACTCGGCGTGCAACCCGTACCTGGCCTATGCCGTGCTACTCGGCGCCGGGCTCAAGGGCGTCGAGGAGGGCTACGAACTGCCCGCCGGTGCCGAGGACGACGTGTGGGCGCTGACCGACGCCGAGCGCCGCGCGCTGGGCATCGCGCCGCTGCCGCAGAACCTGGCCGAGGCGATCGCGCTGATGGAGCGCAGCGACCTGCTGCCGGAGATCCTCGGCGAGCACGTCTTCGAGTTCTTCCTGCGCAACAAGCGGCACGAGTGGGAGGAGTACCGCCAGCAGGTGACGCCCTTCGAGCTGAAGCGGTACCTGCCGGTGCTCTGACGCCGGTGCCGTGGTGCCGGTGTTTCCGGTGCTCCGAGCGCGCGACGCGAACGGCCCGACCCCCGATGTGTCGGGGGTCGGGCCGTTGCTCGTGGAGCGGCGCGCGGGTGCTCAGGTCATCGGCGGGCCGAGGAGTTCGAGGATGTAGCGGACGTAGGCGTCCTTGTCCTCGCCCTGGGGCAACAGCTGCGGCGCGCCCCGGCGGATCAGCGCGATGCCGACGGTCATCGTCAGCGCGGTCAGCGCGTGTCGGTAGGCGGCGTCGGCGGGCAGGCCGAGCTCCTCGGTGAGCCGGGCGCCGAACTCCAGGCGGCGACGGGTGACCTGCTCCAGGATCGGGCCCACCACCGGGTGCTGGGCGTGGATCAGCAGCGTGGTGGTGATGTCCGCGCCGCTGGGCGCGGTGAACGCGTACTCGGTGAGTCGGCGTCCGCGCTCCACCGGATCCTCGATGCGTTCGGCGGCGGCCATCAGTTCCTCGGACTCGGCCACCCAGCGTTCCAGCGCGGCCTGGATGAGCGAGTCGCGGTCCTTGAAGTGCCAGTAGAAGCTGCCCTTGGTGGTGCCGAGGCGTTCCGCGAGGGGTTCCACCGCGACGGCGCCCAAGCCGCCCTCTCGCATCGCCTCCAGGGCCGCCCGAGCCCAGTCCTCTCGGCTGAGGGTGCGGCGGCCGGGGCGAGCGGGCCGGTCCGGATCGTCGTCTGATTGAACCCTCTCCGAGGGAACACCGTTGCGCATGGCACCTACGCTAACGTAGGGTGACGTTCCGTACGGTGGCGTATGGCAGCTCGTCGCTACGGAGGCCTCTTCGGGCCGTGGGACGGACGGCTCGCAGAGTGGAACTGTCGTCCGCCGCCGGGCGAGGACGCGCCGCATTCAAGTTCGCCGCGGTCGGGGGGCTCGGCGAGCCCCGTGCGGCGCGTCCACATTCCCAGTTCCGTTCTTGATCGATCAGCCGTTTCACCGGATACGCTCGGCCGGTGACCTCTGTGGATCAGCCTCGCGAACCGGCGGCCACCGACGGGCGCCTGGTCCGGCTCGGCTTCACCGACATCGCGGGCGCCGCACGCAATCTGCGCGATCCGGCCCTGCTCGGCGCCGGGGACGACTCGCTCTTCCTGGACGCCCTCGCCGCCACCGCCGACCCCGACCTCGCGCTGCTCGGCCTGGTGCGCCTCGCCGAAGCCGCCGACGACGCCCCCGTTCTGCTCTCCACCCTCGCGTCCGCGAAGCCCTTCCGCGATCGCATACTGGGCGTTCTGGGAGTGAGCGCGGCACTGGGCGACCACCTCGCGCGGCACCCCGAGGACTGGCGCTCCCTGGTCACCTACGACGTCCAGGACGCCCGACCCACCCCCGCCTACTTCCACGCCGTGCTCACCACCGCCACCGCCGGCCTGCGCGGCGACCCGGCACTGGACGCGCTGCGGATCGGCTATCGCCGCTGCCTGCTCTCGATCGCCGCCCGCGACGTGTGCGGCAGTGCCGACGAGCCGACCGTGGCCACCGAACTCGCCGACCTGGCCGGCGCCACCCTGGACGCCGCGCTCGACCTGGTCCGGCGCGAACACCCGGTCGAGGCCGAGCAGTGCCGGCTCGCGGTGATCGGCATGGGCAAGTGCGGCGGGCGCGAACTCAACTACATCAGCGACGTGGACGTGGTCTTCGTCGCCGAGGCCCCACCCGGCGTGCCCGAGGGGGTGGCGGTCGCCGCCGCCAATCGGCTGGCCGGCGCGCTGATGCGGACCTGCTCGGCGACCACCATCGAGGGCTCGATCTGGGAGGTGGACGCCAACCTGCGCCCGGAGGGCCGCAACGGCCCGCTCACCCGCACCCTGGCCAGCCACCTCGCCTACTACGAACGCTGGGCCAAGACCTGGGAGTTCCAGGCCCTGCTCAAGGCCCGCCCGGTGGCCGGCGACCCGGCACTGGGCAAGAAGTACCTGGACAGCGTGTCCCCGTTGGTGTGGACCGCCGCCCGCCGGGAGAACTTCGTCGCCGACGTGCAGGCGATGCGCCGCCGGGTGGTGGACAGCATTCCGGCGCGCGAGGTGGAGCGCGAGGTCAAGCTCGGCCCCGGCGGCCTGCGCGACATCGAATTCGCGGTCCAGCTCCTGCAGTTGGTGCACGGCAAGTCCGACCGGACGCTGCGCAGCGGCTCGACGCTGGACGCGCTCGCCGCGCTGTCCGCGGCGGGCTATGTGGGCCGCGACGACGGCGCCGCGCTGGACGCCGCGTACCGCTTCCTGCGCACGCTCGAGCACCGGATCCAACTCTTCCGGCTGCGCCGTACCCACCTGATGCCGACCGACCCCGGCGAACTGCGCCGGATCGGCCGCTCGATGGGCATGCGCTCGAACCCGGTGGGCGAACTGGAGAAGGCCTGGAGACAGCAGACGGTGGAGGTGCGCCGGCTGCACGAGAAGTTGTTCTACCGGCCGCTGCTGGACGCGGTCGCCCGGCTCAAGGCGGGCGAGCAGCGGCTCACCCCCGAGGCCGCGCGGGCCCGCTTCGAGGCACTGGGGTACGCCGACCCGGCCGCCGCGATGCGCCACCTGGAGGCGCTCGCCTCCGGAGTCAGCCGGCGTGCCTCGATCCAGCGCACGCTGCTGCCGGTGATGCTGAGCTGGTTCGCCGACTCGGCGGATCCGGACGCCGGGCTGCTCGCCTTCCGGCAGGTCTCCGACGCGCTCGGCAACACGCACTGGTATCTGCGCCTGCTGCGCGACTCCGGGGCGGGCTCGTCGGGGGCGGCGGCGGAGAACATGGCCCGTGTGCTCGCGTCCGGGCGGCTCGCGCCGGACCTGGTGCTGCGTGCGCCCGAGGCGGTCGCGATGCTCGGCGACGGGGACGGGCTGCGGCCACGCTCGCGGGCGGCCCTGGAGACCGAGATCCTGGCCGCGGTGGGGCGGGCGCCGGGTCCGGAGAGCGCGGTGCAGGCGGCGCGCAGCGTGCGTCGGCGCGAACTGTTCCGGATCGTCGCCACCGATGTGCTGGGCCGGCTGGACGTGGACGCCACCGGCAAGGCGCTCACCGATGTCAACGCGGCGACGCTGACCGGCGCGCTTCGGGCCGCCATAGACGCGTGCGAGCGCACCCGGGGGCCGATCCCGACCCGGCTCGCGATCATCGCGATGGGGCGGTTCGGCGGCTACGAGCAGGGCTACGGCAGCGACGCGGACGTGATGTTCGTACACGAGCCGATCGAGGGCGCCGAGGAGGAGTCCGCGTCCCGGGCCGCGCAGTTCGTGTGCAACGAGGTGCGCCGGCTGCTGCAGATCCCGTCCACGGATCCGCCGCTGCTGATCGACGCCGACCTGCGGCCCGAGGGGCGGCAGGGGCCGCTGGTGCGCACGCTCGCGTCGTATCGCGCCTACTACGAGCGCTGGTCCAAGCTGTGGGAGAGCCAGGCGCTGCTGCGGGCCGACTTCACCTCGGGGGACGCGGACCTGGGCCGGCGGTTCCTGGAGATGGTCGATCCGCTGCGTTATCCGGAGGGCGGGATCGACGACACGCAGGTGCGGGAGATCCGGCGGATGAAGGCCCGGATCGAGTCCGAGCGGCTGCCCCGCGGCGCCGATCCGACCACGCACACCAAGCTCGGGCGCGGCGGGCTGGCCGACGTGGAATGGGTGGTGCAACTCCTGCAACTCCGGCACGCGCACGCGGTGCCCGCGTTGCGGGTGACCGGCACCCGACAGGGACTCGCGGCGGCCCGGGACGCGGGCCTGCTCGACCCGCACGACGCCCGGATCCTGGACGACGCCTGGGTCGTGGCCACCCGGGTGCGCAACGCGGTGATGATCGTGCGCGGCCGGTCCTCGGACAGCTTCCCGTCCGATGTGCGCGAGCTGGGCGGGGTGGCCCGGCTGCTCGGCCACCGGCCGGAGGAGACCGGCAGCCTGATCGAGGACTATCGACGCATGACGCGGCTCGCCCGGGCCGTGGTGGACCGGGTGTTCTACGGTGAGGACGAGACTTCGACCGGCTCGCGTTGAGGCCGCTCGCCGGCTCCGTCGCCGCGCCCCTCGTCGCGCGTGCCCGCGCGCGGGCGTACCGGCCGCCCGTGGGGCTCGGGCGCGGAGCGTGGGTCGTCCGGCGGGTACTGCGGGAAGCGGTACGCGGAGCGCCCGTTGAGCAGGCACTGCAGGCCGAAGGCGGCGGCGAGGGTGATCCAGCCGCCGACCGCGTCCAGCACGAAGTGGTTGCCGGTGGCCACGATCACGAACAGCGTGGTGATCGGGTACAACACACCGAGCACCTTGACCCACATCGGCCGGGCGAACATCACGATGGCCATCGCGCACCACGTCGACCAGCCGATGTGCATCGACGGCATCGCGGCGTACTGGTTGGAGACGTTCTTCATGTCGCCGGACGCCATCGAGCCCCACGTGTGGTGGACCAGGACGGTGTCGATGTAGCCGGCGCCCGGCAGTAGTCGGGGCGGGGCCAGGGCGTAGAAGAAGTATCCGAACAGGGCCAGGCCGGTGGTCAGGAACAACACCGTGCGCACGGCCCGGTATCGGCCGGGGTGTCTGTGGAAGAGCCACACCAGGACACCGATGGTCACCACGAAGTGCAGCGTCGCGTAGTAGTAGTTCATCGACACGATCAACCATGTGACGCCGTTCACGGCGTGGTTGACGCTGTGTTCGATGTCGATGTGCAGCGTCTTCTCGAAATCGAGCAGTTGCCAGGCGCGCTCCACGGCGACGTGTTGGCGCTCCGGTACCGCGTTGCGGACCAGCGAATAGACCCAGTAACTCAACGCGATCAGCGCCAGTTCGACCACGAATCGCGGACGACGCGGCGTGCTCAGATAGACACGCAATCGGGTCATCGTGGGGATCGGCTGCATGATTGTCCGTCCGGCTTCGTCGGTCACCCGTCGCCCCGACGGCGGCATGGTCTCTCGGCTCGGATTGCCCCCCATGGCTCAAGTCTGCCAGAGCCCATCCTTTCGCCGATCACCCTGTAGGGCCATCCGAGGGCGATCCTCTCCTTCTCGGGTGGGAGGAATCGGGGCGTAATGGGGGAGATCTCCGGGGGTGTTCGGCGCCCGGCGGCGAGGGCCGCGGTCGGCTTCGGGGGTTTCGGGGGCGGAGCGGTGGAGGTTCGCACGTGCGCGTGCCGCCCTCCGGTTCGTGGAGGGCGGCACGCGGTGTGCGGTCGCTGTGTGGTCGTTTGATTGCTCTTCGTGTGCCCTTCGTGTGTTATTTGTGTGCTCTTTATGCGCTCTTGGCGCGCTCTTCGAACGGTCGGCGTGAGTCCTCGTGGGGTCTTTGGTCCGGGTGGGATGGGCGGCCCCGGCCGGGACGGTGGGCCGGGATGTGATCAGTGGGTCGGGACGGACTCGGGGGGATTGTCGGCGGGGGTGCTTCCCGCAGTCGTGGTGGCCGGCTTGCGGAGGGTGGCGGCGGCGATCAGGGCGCCGGCGGCGGCGATCGCGGCGGCGCCGAGGAAGGCGGCGGAGAAGCCGTTGGTGAGCGCGTCGGCGTTGCCGACCTCCCGGGCGCCGTGCGCGGCGGCGACGGCGGTCATCGCGGCCAGGCCGAGGGCCGAGCCGATCTGGTAGCTGGTGTTGACGATGCCGGAGGCGAGCCCGCCCTCCTCGGGCCGCGCGCTGGAGATCGCGGTGCCGAGAGAGGGGATGAAGGCGAGGGCCATGCCCGCGGCGGCGAGCAGCGAGGCGGGCAGGACGTCGACCCAGTACGAGCCGTCGGACCGGGCGAAGGACAGCCACAACATGCCGCCGGCGAGCGCGGCGAGGCCGGTGACCACGAGCGGGTTGGGGCCGAAGCGGGCGATCAGGCGTGGGGCGAGCACGATCATCATCACCATGATGGCCACGGTCATCGGCAGCAGCGCGGATCCGGAGGCGAAGGCGCCCAGACCGAGCACCTGCTGCAGGTAGAGGTTGAGGAAGAACCACATCGGGATCCAGGCGCCGGCCATCAACAACTGGGCGAGGTTGGCGGCGGCCAGGCCCGGCGTGCGCAGGATGCGCAGTGGCATCAGCGGCTCGGCCCGCTTGGCCTGGAGGAGCAGGAACAGCGCGACCAGCGCGATGCCGGCGGCGAGGACGAGCAGGGTCTCGGCGGAGCCCCAGCCGGTCTCCGGGGCGCGGACGACGGCGTACACGGCGGCGCCGAGGCCGGCGGTGACGGTGACCGCGCCGAGGAGGTCGATGCCGCCGCGGCGGGCGGGGGCATCGGGCATCAGCGCCGGGGTCGCGACGAGGGCGAGGATCGCGACGGGGATGTTGACGTAGAAGACCCAGGGCCAGCTCGCGTATTCGGTGATCAGACCGCCGAGGAAGACGCCGGCCGTGCCACCGGCCGGTGCCGCCGCGCCGTACAGCGCGAACGCCTTGGTGAGCTCCTTGGGGTTGCCACCGAAGAGCATCATCAGCAGGGTCAGTGCCGAGGGCGCGATCAGCGCGGCGCCGACGCCCTGGACGGCACGTCCGGCGAGCTCGACCCAGACCTCGTTCGCGAGGCCCGCCCCGAGCGAGCCGACCCCCAGGATCGCCCACCCGGTGGAGAACATGCGCTTGGCCCCGAAGAGGTCCGACAGCCGCCCGCCGAGCAGGAGCAGCCCGCCGAACGCGACGACGTAGGCGTTGAACACCCAGGACAGATTCTCCTGCGAGAACCCGAGATCGGTGCGCATTTCGGGCAGAGCCACACCGATGATCGACGTGTCCATGATGACCATGAACTGAGCCAGCGCAATCAGCGCAAGCGCCGCCCAGCGACGCGGATTCGGCTGGGGTTGAGACATCGTGATCACTCCGTAGATACACGTGGGGGGTATCGAGCGATCAGGAACATACCCTAGGGGGGTATCAATGACCAGGGGTAGGGTGGAAATACCTCATGGGGGTATGCGAACAGCAGCCCTCGGCACCTCGAATTCCCCGGGACCGCCACCCTCGCCGCCGTCTCGGGCCGCACGACGAAACGGCCCTGCGCCCGCGGATGAGCGCGGAGGCAGGGCCGTTCCGTCGTGGGCGCGTGGGCGCGTGGGCGCGACACCCACCCCGAGCCCGCCGGCCGCACACGAAGAAGGCCGTCGACCGCGCTATGGGCAGCGGTCGACGGCCTTGTCTTCGGGGGCGGGAGCGCCCGGCTACTTCGGCTTAGATGTCGAAGTAGAGCTCGAACTCGTGGGGGTGCGGGCGCAGGCGGACCGGGTCGATTTCCTTGGTGCGCTTGTATTCGATCCAGGTGTCGATCAGGTCCTGGGTGAACACGCCGCCTTCGAGGAGGTACTCGTGGTCGGCTTCGAGGGCGTCGAGGACCTCGGCGAGGGTGCCGGGGACCTGGGGGACGGCCTGGTGCTCGTCGGGAGCCAGCTCGTACAGGTCCTTGTCGACGGGCTCGAGCGGCTCGATCTTGTTCTTGATGCCGTCGAGGCCGGCCATCAACTGGGCGGCGAAGGCCAGGTACGGGTTGGCCGACGGGTCCGGGACGCGGAACTCGACGCGCTTGGCCTTGGGGTTGCTGCCCGTGATCGGGATGCGGATGCAGGCCGAGCGGTTGCGCTGCGAGTAGACCAGGTTGACCGGCGCCTCGAAGCCCGGGACCAGGCGGTGGTAGGAGTTCACCGTCGGGTTCGTGAAGGCAAGCAGCGACGGGGCGTGCTTGAGCAGACCGCCGATGAAGTAGCGGGCCGTGTCGGACAGACCCGCGTAGCCCTGCTCGTCGTAGAACAGCGGCGAGCCGTCGGTCCACAGCGACATGTGACAGTGCATGCCCGAGCCGTTGTCGCCGAAGATCGGCTTCGGCATGAAGGTCGCGGTCTTGCCGTTGCGCCACGCGACGTTCTTGACGATGTACTTGAACAGCATCAGGTCGTCGGCCGCGGCCAGCAGCGTGTTGAACTTGTAGTTGATCTCGGCCTGGCCGGCGGTGCCCACCTCGTGGTGCTGGCGCTCGATCTCCAGGCCCGCGGCCTCGAGCTCGAGGGAGATCTCCGCGCGCAGGTCGGCGAAGTGGTCGACCGGCGGGGTCGGGAAGTAGCCGCCCTTGTACCGGACCTTGTAGCCGCGGTTGTTCTCCTCCTGGCCCGTGTTCCAGGCCCCCGCCTCGGAGTCGATGTGGTAGAAGGACTCGTTCGCGCCGGTCGCGAAGCGCACGCTGTCGAACACGTAGAACTCGGCCTCGGGGCCGAAGTACGCCGTGTCGGCGATGCCGGTGCCGGCGAGGTAGCGCTCGGCCTTCTTCGCGACGTTGCGCGGGTCGCGGCTGTACTCCTCATCCGTCAGCGGGTCGTGGATGAAGAAGTTGATGTTGAGCGTCTTGTCCTTGCGGAACGGGTCGAGCCGCGCCGTGGACAGGTCGGGGCGAAGCGCCATGTCCGACTCGTGGATCGCCTGGAAGCCGCGGATCGAGGATCCGTCGAACGCCAGCGTCTCACTCGGGTCGAACGTCTTCGCCGGGACCGTGAAGTGCTGCATCACGCCAGGCAGGTCGCAAAAACGAACGTCGACGAACTTGACGTCGTTGTCGGCGATGTATCGCGACACCTCTTCGGCGTTGTTGAACATCAATCCTCCTCGACCCGGCGCCAGGCGCGGGTAATTGCGTTCGCGGGGAGCGGCCTCCTCCCCGGTGGCCACTAGGCCTCGAAGGTAGGCGCGAGCGGTTTCCCGTCGGTGTCCCTCGTGTTTCCGGGATGTTACGCACCCACCCGTACGGGGCGGCCCGTCTTTGCCCGGATGCATGCCCATGATCATCTCGCGCACACACACCCCGGGGCGGGTGAATCGGCCCGGCTCGTCTACTTTGGATGGGTGGACGAGAACACGACCGCATCGCGGAACCAGGCCCCCGGGGCGGCGGGCGAAGACTTCGGCTACCGCGGCAAGCGTCTCGGGCTGCCCGAGGGCGGACCCAACTCGCTCGCGCCCACCGGGCGCAGGTTGATCGCCCTGCTCATCGACTGGAGCATCTGCTACATCATCGCGCTGTCCTTCATAGGCGGCGGCGACCTCAACGATCCCGGGACGAGCTGGGGCACCCTGGCCGTGTTCGCCGCCGAGAACCTGCTCCTGGTGAGCACGATCGGCTGGACCTTCGGCAAGCGGATCATGGGCATCCGGGTGGTGTCGGTCACCCGCGACACGCTGCTGCCGCTCGCGGTCGTGGTACGTACGTTCCTGCTGTGCCTGGTGATCCCGCCGGCGATCTACGACCGGGACGGGCGCGGGTTCCACGACAAGGCGGTCGGCACCGCGGTGGTGCGTGCGTAGTTCGTAACACGACGCGTGCCGATACGGCGCCCGCGGGCACGACGCGTGCGGGCACGACCCCGCGGACGCGACGCGTACGAACCGGCGCGACGGACTCGGGTTACGACCACCCGGACCCGGTACGGCAAAAGAGCGGCGGCGATCCGATGCGGATCGCCGCCGCTCTCGCGATCGGGCGGGGACGGGGTGCTGCTGCGTGGCGCGGTGGCCGTCGAGGGGTCAGCCGCGCGGGCCGCGCGGCATGCGCGCGCCCTTCGGCATCGGGCCCTTGGGCACCGGCATGTTCTTCATCAGGTCGCCGACCGCGCGCAGGCGGTCGTTGACCACCGCGACCTCGGGCTTGGCCATGGTCGGGCTCAACTTCATGATGTGCCGTTGCAGCTTGCGCAGCGGGACCTGGCCCTCGTCGTTGCCGACGATGATCGTGTGCACCACGGTGCTCGCAGCCAGGCGGGACATGCGCTTCTTCTCATCGGCCAGCAGTCGCGTCACGCGACCGGGCTGGCCCTCGCCCACCAGGATGATGCCGGGGCGACCCACGGCGCGGTGCACGACATCCTGCTGGCGGGTGATGGCCACGGTGGGGGTCACGACCCAGCCACGCTTGAGTGACTGCATGACCGCCAACGCCGCGCCGGGCTGGCCCTCCATCTGGCCGAGCACCGACTTCTCGGCCCGTCGTCCGAAGATGAAGGCCGCCGCGAGCAGACCCACGAGGGCACCGAAGATGCCCAGGTAGATCGGATGTCCCCACCAGAAGCCGATGGCCAGGAGTACTGCGAATACGCCCAGGCCCCAGGCCGCCACAATCAAGCCGACCCACGGATCGGCCTTCTTCGTCTGCTGGTAGGCGAGCCGGATCTGCTTCAGCCGGCCGCTCTTCTCGGATGGTTCCTTGCTCGCCATGTGAAAAGGATACTGGCGTGCCATCCACCCGGGACAATGGCTGCCGACAGCTTGTCCGAACCTTCATGCGACCGGCGCAGCGCCGCGGCCGTCCGACGGGAGACGAGCCCCCGGCGAACGGCCGAACGGTGTCGCGGGCGGCCGGGCGCGGACACCTGTGTCCACACCCGCGTCACGCGATGCCACACGTGTCGCGGGTCAGTGCGAGCCGGCGCCCGGTGTCGGGTTGACCGGGGCGAGCCGGGCCAGGATGTCGGAGGCCTCGGCGCGGGCGCGGGCACGGTTGCGGTCGGCGCACACCGCGGCCCACGCGTTGCGCCGTGCGGTGCGCTGGCCACCCTCGAACATCAGCACGGTCTCGACCGCTCGGAAGACCCGGCCGACGGTCGCCCGCCGGGCCGCGGCGCCGCGGTCGAACGCGCCCCACAGAACCGAGGCGTTGTCCTGCTGCGTGTCCTGCATAACGTCGTCCCCCTACCTGTTCTCGGTGCGAAGGCTCACCGCACTGCGGTCGACTCTCGCAACAATGTGTTACCAAACGATGACGTCAGGGTCAAACCGACGTGAAGGTCTGCACACCTTCGCCCGAAGCGGAGCGGGTTTCGCGTACTTCGAGGGCCTGGCGGTAGAGCCGGCCCGCGCGGTACGACGAGCGGACCAGGGGGCCGGAGAGCACGCCCGCGAAGCCGATCTCCTCGGCCTCCTCGTTCAGCTCGACGAACTCCTCCGGGCGCACCCAGCGCTCCACGGGGTGGTGTCGCACGCTCGGCCGCAGGTACTGCGTGATGGTCAGCAGCTCGCAGCCGGCGTCGTACAGGTCCTGCATGGCCTGGCTGATCTCGGCGCGTTCCTCGCCCATGCCCAGGATCAGGTTGGACTTGGTGACCAGGCCGTCGGCCCGGGCCTGGGTGATCACGTCGAGCGAGCGCTCGTAGCGGAAGCCCGGCCGGATGCGCTTGAAGATCCGCGGCACCGTCTCGATGTTGTGCGCGAGCACCTCGGGACGGGAGGAGAACACCTCGGCCAGTTGGTCCGGCTGGGCGGTGAAGTCCGGGATCAGCAGCTCCACCCCGGTCCCCGGGTTCAGCTCCTTGATCTGGCGGACGGTCTCCGCGTACAGCCACGCGCCGCCGTCGGGCAGGTCGTCGCGGGCGACGCCGGTGATGGTCGCGTACTTCAGGCCCATCGCCTGGACCGACTCCGCGACGCGGCGCGGTTCGTCCCGGTCCAGCTCGGCCGGCTTGCCGGTGTCGATCTGGCAGAAGTCGCAGCGCCGGGTGCACTGGTCGCCGCCGATCAGGAAGGTCGCCTCGCGGTCTTCCCAACATTCGTAGATGTTGGGGCAGCCGGCCTCCTCGCACACCGTGTGCAGCCCCTCGCGCTTCACGAGTTGCTTGAGCTCGGTGTACTCGGGGCCCATCTTCGCCCGGGTCTTGATCCACGAAGGCTTGCGCTCGATGGGAGTCTCGGCGTTGCGGACTTCCAGGCGAAGCAGCTTGCGGCCGTCGGGTGCGACAGCGGACACGCGCGACTCCCTCTTCTCGGGGCAGCCTGCGGGGCGGGACAGACTGCGATGGGCCCCGACAGGATGGTCCGGGCCCGTGGTGGGGCGGTACGTCCAGAGTACGCCGAGCGAAACGGGCGTTCGGACGGCCCGTCAGGTGGCAACCCGGACGAACCGGGGTGGATTCCCCGGATGCCGGATTCGGTACGAGGCGTGCGTCACGCGGACCGTGAGGCGTGCGTCACGCGGGTGACCCGGCGCGCGTGCCGCGAGCGTCCGGGCGTGCCTCGCGCGGGCGTTCGGGCGGGCGTCACGCCGGCACGTGCGCGAACACGTCGGCGAGGTGTTTCTCGGCCAGTGGCAGTACCTCGGTGACGGTGACCTCGCGGCCCAGTTCGCGGCTCAGCGAGGTGACGCCGGCGTCCTTGATGCCGCACGGCACGATCCGGTCGTAGTACGTCATGTCGGCGTCGCAGTTGATCGCGAAGCCGTGCATGGTCACCTTGCGCGAGACCCGGACGCCGATCGCGGCGAGCTTGCGGTCGTCGCCGCGCTGGCCCGCGTTGGAGGGCGCGTACTCCGGGCCGGCCAGACGCGGGTCGAACTCGGGGTGCAGGCGCGGGTCGGGCCCGGCCGCGAGTCGGCTGTCCAGCCGCAGGTCGAGACCGCCGGTCGGGGCGGGCCGCTCGGGAACCGCGTCGCCCAGGACCCAGACGCCGCTGCGGCCCTCGATCCGGGTGGTCTCCAGGCCCAGGTCGGCGCAGACCCGGATCAGCGCCTCCTCCATCCGGCGCACGTGCGCGACCACGTCCACCGGCTCGGGCAGTCGCACGATCGGGTAGCCGACGAGTTGGCCGGGGCCGTGCCAGGTGATCTTGCCGCCCCGGTCCACGTCGACCACGGGCGTGCCGTCCATCGGGCGCTCGGAGGGGTCGGTACGGCGGCCCGCCGTGTACACCGCGGGGTGCTCGAGGAGCAGACACGTGTCGGCGGCGGCACCGCTCACCACCTGCTCGTGGACGCGGCGTTGTTCCTCCCACGCGGCCTCGTACGGAACGGCGTCGGCGCCGATGCCCAAGTGCACGAATCGCAAGAAGCTGGTCACGTCCACCAGCGTACGACGGGGCCGGATCTCACCCGTGGCCGGCGTCGAGCCCGCGTACGTGGCAGGTGACACCGGTGAACGTGCAGCCGATCGACTCGACGTGCCCGTACAGGCCGAACTCGATCACCGCGCTGGCTCCGGGGGCCAACGGGCCCCGGCCGCGCGCGGTCGCGGTGCCGCGGTCGGTGCTGGTGCGCATGTCCTCGCCGTAGAGCATGGTGAAGCCGCTCTGCCGACCCGTCGCGGTGAGGGTGAGGTCCCACGCGGGGAGCGGGTGGGCGGTGCGGTTGGTGATGACCACCGTGCCGTCGGCGCCCCAACCGGAGTCGCTCACCGTGGCGTCGACGGTGATGTCCTTCGGGCCGGTGGTGGCGGGCGGGCGCGGGACGGGTGGGGCGGCCGACATGGGCGGCGGGCTCGAGCGGGTCGCGGTCGGGCTCGTGCTCGCGGTCGGGCTCGTGCTCGCGCTCGCCGAGGCGGACGGGGTCCGGGTCGCCGATCCGGTCGGGCTCGCGGTCGTCGTGGTGGTCGCGCCCGGGCTCGGCGAACCGGCGTCGGGAAACGCCGGAGCGGGCGCCGGCAGCGGCATGTTCACGTCGCGCGAGACCGGGCGGCCGCGGCCCTTGTCCCGATCCGAGCCGGCGAACAGGAAGACCCCGCTGGTGAGCAGCAGGCACACGAGCGCGACCGCGGCCAGCGGGATCACGATCCCGCGAGCGGTGTCGTCGGGCTGCCGGGTCACGCGTGCGCTTCCTTCGAATCGATGTCGGGCGGTCGGCGCGAGGCCGTCGGCACCGGGGTGGTCGGTCGCGAGCTTCGGTCGGGGGCGGTTACGTGGTTCGTCTCCGCGTGGGTGTCGATCATCCCATCGGGTGAACTGCCCCGCGCATGTTCCACCACGGGTCCGCGCACCGCAAGCGGCCCAGGGCTGGTGACGGCACATCGGATCCGTCCGCGGGGTTCGGCAGGTTCTGCCGAACTCGGCCGCGCCGGGCCGCCGTCGAGGCGCCGTCGGGCCCGATTCGTGCCCCGATCGCCGGGCCGATCCCGGTAACTCGAAAGGGTCATTGTTGCGAGCGTTCGGGTTGTAGCGCTCCAGAAATCGCTAGATTCTCGCGCGATCACCCACCCACACCGAACCACCGCACCAGCGGGAGGCGTTCATCTCCATGGCAGCCAGGGTCGAGCGGCGCCCCAATCACCGGCTGGCGGCGCTTGTCGAGGAAGCCGGCTTCTCACATGCCGGTCTGGCCCGACGCGTTGACCAACTCGGTGCGGAACAAGGCATCGATCTCCGGTACGACAAGACCTCCGTGGCGCGCTGGCTGCGTGGCCAACATCCGCGCGGGATCGTGCCGATACTGCTTGCCGAGGTCTTCACCCAGCGGCTCGGCCGCAAGCTCAGCGCCGAGGATCTGGGCATGGCCGGTTGCCGACCGGACTATGCCGGGCTCGAATACGCGTCCGGTCCGCCCGAGGCGGTCGAGATCGTCACCGGCATGTGGCAGGCCGACTCGGCGCAGCGATCCGCGCTGGTGGAGGCCGCGTTCACGCCCGGGGCGCTGGTGGTGCCCAGCCGGGACTGGCTGATCGGCGCCGGCGACGAGCGGCCCGCCCGGCAGGACGGCGATCGGGTCGGGCTCGGCGACGTGGCCGCGGTGCGCGCCGTCGGCGAGGCGTTTCGGCGGTTGGACAACTCGTTCGGCGGGGGTCACGGCAGACAGGCGCTGGTGCGCTACCTCGACACCGAGGTGACCGCGATACTGCGCGGGACCTACGACTCGCGCACCGGCAGCGCGTTGTTCGGCGCGGCGGCCACGCTCACCCGGCTGGTCGGCTGGATGGCGTACGACGTGGGCGTGCACGGGATGGCGCAGCGCTACTTCGTCCAGGCGCTGCGGTTGGCCCAGGCGTCGGGGGATCGGGCGCTGGGCGGATTCGTGTTGTCGACGATGAGCCGGCAGGCGGTCTACCTCGGGCACGGGCGCGAGGCGGTACAACTGGCGCGAGTCGCCCAGCAGGGCGCCTCGGCGGTGGCCACGCCCCGGGTCAGGGCGCTGTTCCACGCGGTCGAGGCGCGCGGGCACGGGCTGTTGGGGGACGCGCGGGCGTGCGGGGCGGCGCTGCTGCGCGCGGAGCAGGCGTTGGAGTGCGTCGCGGAGGGGGACGACGAGCCGGAGTGGGTCGCGTTCATGAACGAGGCGCAGCTCACCGACGACCACGCGCACTGCTACCGGGACTTGGAGGACTACGACAAGGCTCGCGAGTACGCGGAGCGGTCGTTGCGGCTGCGCGGGAGCGAGTACGCCCGCAGCCGGCTGTTCTGCCAGACCATCCTGGCCACCGCGTTGTTGGAGCTGGGCGAGGTGGAGCAGGCGTGCCGGGTGGAGGCGGAGGCGACCGAGCAGGCGGAGGGTCTGCGGTCGTCGCGGGCGGTGGACTACGTGCGCGAGTTCACGCATCGGCTGGCGCCGTACCGGGACGTGCCGGCGGTACGGGAGTTCGAGGCGCGGTCGGGGTGTTTCGTGCGCACGGCTTGAGGGTTTCCGCCCATCCGCCCACCCGTTGCGTATGGCCCGAGGGTGGTGGATTTCGGGCCTCGGGTGGGCGTGACGGGTCGGTGGGCCTTCTTCAGGCCGCCGGTACCCCCAGGTCGGCGAGGGCGGATCTGGCGGCTCGGCAGCCGGAGGCCAGGGCGCCCTGGATGGAGCTGGAGTCGCGGTGGTCGCCGCAGACGTACAGGCCGCCGATCATGCGGACCGGGCGGCGGAAGTTGTGGCCGGGCTCGACCACCGGGACGGCGCGCGGGATATGACAGGTGGTCAGGTGCGCCCACTCGGTGGTGGGCGTGTCGTACACGACGGCCAGCCGTTCGCGGACCCGTAGTTCGAGTTTGGTCGGCTCCGAGCCGTCGTGGCCCAGCACGGTGGTGGCGATCAGGGCGCGCCGGTCGGGCGCGTACGTGGGCGCGACCTGGCTGACCACCGCGGTGTGCGTGAACGGGCTGCGGGGGTCGGCCTCCACGAGCAGTGACGCGTCGGGCCGGGGAGCGGCGCGCGCCACGTGGTACAGCGTGGTCACCGGGTGGAACTCGGGCATCCGCAGGCCCGGCAGCAGGGCCACCGCCGTGGTCGGGTCGGTGGCCACGACCACCGCGCCGGCGCGGATCTCGCCCGCCACGTCGGTCAGTACGCGGTCGGCCGAGACGGACAACACCCGCACGCCGTAGCGCACCGCGCCGGCGGGCAGGCCGACCGCGAGTTGCCGGGGTACGGCGGCCATGCCGCGCGCGGGCAGTGCCACCCGGCCGCGCAGGAACGAGCGCAGCGTCAATTCGGCGAACCGGCTCGACGTGCCCAGCGCGGGATCGTGCAACAGCGCGGTCAGCAGCGGGCGCAGCGTACGGCGGGTCAGGTCCGGCGGCAGCGCGCGCATCGTCTGGGCGTCGACGGTGGCCGTCTCGGGAGCGCTCATCACCCGGGCGACCGGAGAGGACGCGGTCCGGGCCAGTAACGCGGCGAGTCGGGCGCGGTCGGTGCCGTTGCCGTTGCGCAGACCGCCGAGCGCGTCCCGGACCCGGCGGACGTCGCCGACCCGATGGGTGCGGCCGTCCTCGTGGAGCAGCACGCCGGGCTGGAACGCGCGCAACCCCAGTGCGGGGACGTCCAGTTGCCGGCCCACCTGAGGCCACGAGGTGGTCAGCGACTGGAAGCCGTGATCGACCCGGAAGCCGTCCACGAGGTCGGTGCGCACCCGCCCACCGGGTCGGTCGGCGGCCTCCAGGACCGTCACCGCAACCCCCGCCGCGGCGATGGTCCGTGCCGCGCTCAAGCCGGCCAGGCCGGCTCCCACCACGATCACCTCGGTTCGACGCACGTCGACCACGGTCGTCCTCCCGTCCCCCTGCCCACGGCCGCAGGCGCCGCGGAGTCGGTTTCATCGCCTACTGGTCATACCCAGCGAAATGCCGAAAGACCGTTGCGGTACACGGGAGTTGGTGTGGTTCGGCAGGTGTGCGACCCGCCGACCCGGTGTGCCCGTTACCGACCGGCGATCGCATCCGCCCGGCCGACGCCGCGTCCTACGGCCCGGGGCAGCGGCCGGGCGGGGGTCGCCGTCGGTCTCGTCAGCGGTTCAGGGCCGCGGCGATCGCGGTGTCGATGGTGGGGTGTCGGAAGGTGAAGCCGGAGTCGAGCAGGGTCTTGGGGAGCACACGTTGGCCGGTGAGGATCTCGTCGGCGAAGTCGCCGAGGACGGCGCGCAGGGCGAAGGGGGGTACCGCGAAGACGGTGGGGCGGTGCAGGGCCCGGCCCATCGCCCTGGTCGCCTCCGCGTTGGTGACCGGGTGCGGCGCGGTCAGGTTGACCGGGCCGGCGAGGTCGGCGCGGTCCAGGACGTGGCGGATCGCGGCGACCTCGTCGACCAGTGAGATGAAGCTCCAGTACTGCCGGCCCGAGCCGAGCCGGCCGCCCAGACCCGCCTTGAACAGCGGGAACATCCGGCCCCACGCACCGCCGGATCGGGAGACCACCAGGCCGGTCCGCAGATGGGCGACCCGGATGCCCGCCTCCAGGGCCGGTGCGGTGGCGGCCTCCCACTCGGTGCACAGGTCGGCGAGGAAGCCGCTGCCGGGCGGGGACGATTCGTCCACCTCGCGATCGCCGGTGTCGCCGTAATAGCCCATCGCGGAACCGGCCAGGAGCACGCGCGGGGCGGGCTCGAGGGCGGCCAGCGCGCGCGAGACGGCCTCGGTGCCCAGGACCCGGCTGTCGCGGAGTTCGCGCTTGTACGCGGCCGTCCAGCGCTTGTCCCCGATGCCCGCGCCGGCCAGGTGCACTGCCGCGTCCACCGGACCGAGCGAGGCGGTGTCCACGGTGCCCGCGTGCGGGTCCCAGCGCACCTCGTCCGGCCTGCCGGGAGGCCGGCGGACCAGCCGGACCACGTCGTGGCCGTCGGCGGTCAGCGAGCGGACGAGAGCGGAACCCACGAGGCCGGACGAACCGGTGACGGCGATGCGCATGGGAACATCCTTGCCCACCGGACCCCGGACATGCCGAAGGCGGCCCGGACGCGCTGTCCGGACCGCCCTCGGGACGTGCCTGGCGGGGGGGGGGGGGGGGGGGGGGGGGGGGGGGGGGGGGGGGGGGGGGGGGGGGGGGGGGGGGGGGGGGGGGGGGGGGGGGGGGGGGGAGAGGAGGG